>NZ_JAGIXF010000015.1:0-113398 GCF_021483755.1 Burkholderia sp. WTPI3
GCGCGTCGCGACGCGATCGACGCGCTGCTGAAGTCACCCGACCCGGCGCTCAAGCCGATGATCGACCGCGCACGCGCGAAGGAAACCGATCCCGCGCTGAAGCGCCGTCTCGACGCACTGTGGGCGATCGCAGCGCTGCACGACGCCGATCCGGCAAAGCGCCTCGAAGCCGTGCAGGTGGTGGCCGCGCGCCACGATCTCGACATGATCGAGCAGTTGCGCCCGCTCGTCGCGAAGAACGCCGACGGCAGCTACGCGGAGCCTGACGCGCAGGTGCGCGACGCCGCGCAGCAAGGGCTCGATGCATTGCACGCGCTGCAGCGCCGCGGCGAGATCGTGGGCACCGTGTTCGCCGGTTTGTCGCTCGGCAGCGTGCTGCTGCTCGCGGCGCTCGGCCTCGCGATCACGTACGGGCTGATCGGCGTGATCAACATGGCGCACGGCGAGTTCCTGATGATCGGTGCGTACGCAACCTATGTCGTGCAGACGCTGATCCAGCGTTATGCGCCGGCCGCGTTCGACTGGTATCCGCTCGTCGCGGTGCCCGTGTCGTTCGCGGCGGCCGCACTGGTCGGCATCGTGCTCGAACGGCTCGTGCTGCGGCACCTGTACGGCCGCCCGCTCGAGACGCTGCTCGCGACCTTCGGCGTGAGCCTGATCCTGATCCAGGCGACCCGCATGCTGTTCGGCGCGCAGAACGTGCAGGTCGTGAACCCGTCGTGGATGAGCGGCGGCGTCACCGTGATGCAGAACCTGATCTTGCCGTACAACCGGCTCGCGATCCTCGCGTTCGCACTCGCGGTCGTATTCGTCGCGTGGGCCGTGCTGACGAAGACGCGGCTCGGCCTGTTCGTGCGCGCGGTCACGCAGAACCGTCGGATGGCCGCGTGCGTCGGCGTGAAGACGGCCCGCGTCGACGCGTATGCGTTCGCGTTCGGTGCGGGCATCGCGGGCCTCGGCGGCTGCGCGCTGTCGCAGATCGGCAACGTGGGGCCCGACCTCGGGCAGAACTACATCATCGATTCGTTCATGGCGGTCGTGCTCGGCGGCGTCGGTCAGATCGCCGGCACCGTGCTCGGCGGCTTCGGGCTCGGCCTCGTCAGCAAGGCGATCGAGCCGTTCTGGGGTGCGGTGCTCGCGAAGATCGCGGTACTCGTGATGATCGTGCTGTTCATCCAGAAACGTCCGCAGGGCATGTTCGCCCCGAAGGGACGCAGCGCGGAGGCCTGACATGACTTCAACTTCAATCACCGATTCGTTGTCGCCCCCGGTTGCCGACGCGCCGCAGCCAGCCGCGGCCGCCGCGCGTGCGGAGAAACGCTTCGCGCTCGGCCTGCCGCCCCGCCCCGCGCTGCTGTCGCGCCGCGCGTGGCTCGCGCTCGTCGCGCTGTGCGTCGCGATCGGCATCGGCGTGCCGCTCGCCGCGCTGGTCGCGCCCGAGTCGAGCGCGTTCCATCTGTCCGCGTATGCGATGACGCTCGCCGGCAAGCTGATGTGCTACGCGATCGCCGCGCTCGCGCTCGATCTCGTGTGGGGCTACTGCGGCATCCTGAGCCTCGGCCACGGGCTGTTCTTTGCCCTCGGCGGCTATGCGATCGGCATGTACCTGATGCGCGAGATCGGCCGCGACGGCAAGTACGGCAGCGACCTGCCCGACTTCATGGTGTTCCTCGACTGGCATCGGCTGCCGTGGTACTGGAGCGGCACGCAGCATCTCGCGTGGGCGCTGCTGCTCGTCGTGCTCGTGCCGGCCGTGCTCGCCTGGGTGTTCGGCTTCTTCACGTTCCGCTCGCGCGTGAAGGGCGTGTACCTGTCGATCATTACGCAGGCGCTGACGTTCGCCGCGATGCTGCTGTTCTTTCGCAACGAGACGGGCTTCGGCGGCAACAACGGCTTCACCGACTTCAAGCGCATCGCCGGGTTTCCGATCACGTCGCCCGGCACGCGCACGGTGCTGTTGCTGCTGACCTTCACAACGCTCGTGCTCGCGTTCCTCGTCGCGCGCGCGATCGTCACCAGCAAGCTCGGGCGCGTGGTCACCGCCGTGCGCGACGGCGAGACGCGGCTGATGTTCCTCGGCTACAGCCCGCTCGCATACAAGCTGTTCGTGTGGACGCTGTCGGCCGTGCTGTGCGGGATCGCGGGCGCGCTGTACGTGCCGCAGGTCGGCATCATCAATCCCGGCGAGATGTCGCCCGGCAACTCGATCGAAATGGCGATATGGGTCGCGGTCGGCGGGCGCGGCACGCTGATCGGGCCGATCGTCGGCGCGTTCGCGGTGAACGGCGCGAAGAGCTTCTTCACCGCGTACTTCGCCGAATACTGGTTGTTCTTTCTCGGCCTGATCTTCGTGCTCGTGCCGCTCCTGCTGCCGCGCGGCATCATGGGCCTCGTCGACACGCTGCTCGCAAAGGGGAAACGCGGATGAACGGCACGGCGCTCTACCAGTTCACGCCACCGCCCGAGGACGAGTTGCTGGCCGTCAGCGGCACCGCATCGATGGGCCGCGTGGTGCCGCCCGGCATCGACACGTCGCACGGCACGATCCTCTACCTCGAGGACATCGAAGTGAGCTTCGACGGCTTTCGCGCGCTGAACAAGCTGTCGCTCGAGATCGACGCGGGCGAGCTGCGCTGCGTGATCGGCCCGAACGGCGCGGGCAAGACGACGATGATGGACGTGATCACCGGCAAGACGCGTCCCGACGCGGGCAAGGTGTTTCTCGGCCAGACCATCGACCTCGCGCGGATGAACGAGCCGGAAATCGCGCGTGCGGGGATCGGCCGCAAGTTCCAGAAGCCGACCGTGTTCGAACAGCATCCGGTGTGGGAAAACCTCGAGCTGGCGATGCAGACCGACAAGGGCTGGCTCGCGTCGCTGCGCGCGCGGCTCGACCGCGATGCGCAAGCGAAGATCGAGGAGACGCTCGCGCTGATCGGCCTCGAAAGCGACGCGTATCGTGCGGCCGGCGAGCTGTCGCACGGACAGAAGCAGCGGCTCGAGATCGGCATGCTGCTGATGCAGCGCCCGGCTCTCCTGCTGCTCGACGAACCGGCGGCCGGGATGACCGATCACGAGACGATGGAACTCGCCGCGCTGCTCAACAGGCTGCGCGGCACCTGCTCGATGATGGTCGTCGAGCACGACATGGACTTCGTCGCGGCGCTCGCGGGCGACACGGGCCACGTGACAGTGATGGCCGAAGGCGCGGTGCTCGCGCAAGGCACGCTCGACCAGGTCAAGCGCGACGACGCGGTGATCGAGTCTTATCTCGGACGATGATGCGATGCTGAAAATCGATGCACTGAACCAGTACTACGGCGGCAGCCATATCCTGCGCAACGTGACGCTGGGCGCCGACGACGGCAAGCTCACCGTGCTGCTCGGCCGCAACGGCGTCGGCAAGAGCACGCTGCTGCGCTGCCTGATGGGCGTCGTCGCCGCGAAAAGCGGCAGCGTGACGTGGCGCGGCACGGCGCTCGGCACGCTGCCGCCGTATGCGCGCGTCGCGGCCGGGCTCGCATACGTGCCGCAGGGCCGCGACATCTTTCCGCGGCTCACCGTCGAGGAGAACCTGCTCGTCGGCGCGGCAAGCCGCCGCGCGCCGTCGAAGGTGCCCGACCGCATCTACGACCTGTTCCCGGTGCTGAAGGACATGCGCGCACGGCGCGGTGGCGACTTGTCGGGCGGCCAGCAGCAGCAGCTCGCGATCGGCCGCGCGCTGATGAGCGAGCCGCAACTGCTGATCCTCGACGAGCCGACCGAAGGCATCCAGCCGTCGATCATCCAGGACATCGGCCGCACGCTGCGCCAGCTCGTCGACGAATCGAAGATGACCGTGCTGCTCGTCGAGCAGTATTACGACTTCGCGCGCTCGATCGCGGATCGCTACTGGGTGATGAGCCGCGGCGAGATCGTCGCGGGCGGCGATGCGCGGGACATGGAGACGAACGGCGTGCGCGAGTTGATCGCGGTGTAGACGGTGTAGAAGACGGCGCGTGGGCCGTGTCGCTTCCGGGTATCGCGCCGGGACATCGCCGCACCACACATGTCGGGCGCACGCCGGCGAAACGATACGGCCCGCGAGCGGCGTTGGGTCATGCCGCTACGCGCGCGCCGCAGCGTATATTGTTGCGGTAGCATCATCGTTCACCGCGCCCGCCCCTGCTTTCCATCGATGTCCGCCCTCGACTCCCACGCTTCGCTGTCCCGTCCCGCCGTCGCCAAATCGTGGCGCGGCCGCCTCGAACTCGGTTTCGAACGGCACGGCGCGCGCACGACGCTCGTGCATCGGCTGCACGACGGCCCGCTGCGCGTGCAGCGGCCGCTGTATCCGGAAGGCGATGCGATCTGCCACGCGGTGATCGTCCATCCGCCGGGCGGCGTCGCGGGCGGCGACCGGCTCGACATCGACATCGCGCTCGGCGACGGCACGCATGCGGTGCTGACGACGCCCGGCGCGACCAAGTGGTACAAGTCGAACGGCCTCGACGCGACCCAGCGCATCGGCATCACGTTGGGCGCGCACGCACAGCTCGACTGGCTGCCGCAGAACAACCTGTTCTTCGACGCAGCGCATGCCGCACTCGACTTCACGGTCACCCTCGGCGCGGGTGCGAGCGCGATCGGCTGGGACGCGACGCAACTCGGCCGGCAGGCGGCCGGCGAAACGTGGTCGGCGGGCCGCATCGCGTCCACGTCGGCACTCGTCGACGCAGACGGCCAGCCGTTGTGGACCGAGCGCGCGCTGCTCGACGCGCGCGATCCGCTGCGCGGCGCGCTGCAGGGTCTCGCCGGCTTCCCCGCCTACGGCACGCTGTGGGCGGCCGGCGCCGCGTGCGACGCCGCGCTTGCCGAAGCACTCGCCGCGCGGATGCCGTTCGACGACACACTGCGCGCAGGCGCGACCTGCGTGACGCCCGGCGTCGTGCTGGTGCGCGCGCTGTCGACATCGATGGAAGCGCTGCAGCGCCTCTTCACCGACTGCTGGCTGCACCTGCGGCCGATCGTGCACGGCGTCGACGCACGGCCGCTGCGAATCTGGCAAACCTGAGCGCGCCGGACCCGCCATGCACCGCTTCGGCGCAGCACGGCGTCGGCGCCGCATGCGCTTCGTGCATGGCGCACCATGAACGCGCATGGCCATGCGCGCCAACGACATGGCACATACCTTGCTGCTTACATAACGGATACACGACGCACGAAAAACGGCGCGATGCTACGATGAGCCGCGCATTCGCCGGAACCCCGCGCACCGATAAAAATTACGTTTTCCTGAACGACTGCCTTCATGAAACTGACTCCCCGAGAAAAGGACAAGCTGTTGATCTTCACGGCAGCCCTTTTGGCCGAGCGCCGCCGTGCGCGCGGACTGAAGCTCAACTATCCGGAAGCGGTCGCGTTCATCACCGCCGCGCTGATGGAAGCCGCGCGCGACGGCAAGACCGTCGCCGAGGTGATGCACTACGGCACGACGCTGCTCACGCGCGACGACGTGATGGACGGCGTGCCGGAGATGATCCCCGACATCCAGGTCGAGGCAACCTTCCCCGACGGCACGAAGCTCGTCACCGTCCACCATCCGATTCCGTGACCGAGGCCCCCGCATGACCCCCGGCGAAATCCTCACTGACGACGGCGAACACGAGCTGAACGCGGGCCGCGCGACGCGCTCGCTCGTCGTCGCGAACACCGGCGACCGCCCAGTGCAGGTCGGCTCGCACTACCACTTCTTCGAAGTCAACGACGCGCTGTCGTTCGACCGTGCGGCCGCGCGAGGCTTCCGGCTCAACATCGCGGCCGGCACGGCCGTGCGCTTCGAGCCGGGCCAGACGCGCACCGTAGAGCTCGTCGCGCTGGCCGGCGAGCGCATCGTCTACGGTTTTCAGGGCAAGGTGATGGGGCCGCTGTAAGCCACGCCCCGCTCTTCAGGAACAGCAACATGACACTACGCTTGAGCCGCCGCGCGTACGCGGAAATGTTCGGGCCGACGACGGGCGACCGCGTCCGGCTCGCCGATACCGAACTGCTGATCGAGATCGAACGCGACTACACGATCTACGGCGAGGAAGTGAAGTTCGGCGGCGGGAAGGTGATCCGCGACGGGATGGGCCAGTCGCAGCGCGTGGCCGCCGACGTGCCCGACACGGTCATCACGAACGCGGTGATCCTCGATCACTGGGGCATCGTGAAGGCCGACATCGCGATCAAGCACGGCCGCATCGCCGCGATCGGCAAGGCCGGCAATCCCGACATCCAGCCCGGCGTGACGATCGCGATCGGCGCAGCGACGGAAGTGATCGCCGGCGAAGGGCTGATCGTCACCGCGGGCGGCATCGACACGCACATCCACTTCATCAGCCCGCAGCAGATCGACGAGGCGCTCGCGTCCGGCGTCACGACGATGCTCGGCGGCGGCACGGGGCCGGCCACCGGCACCAATGCGACGACCTGCACGCCGGGCCCTTGGCACATGGAGCGGATGCTGCAGGCGGCCGACGGCTGGCCGATCAACCTCGGCTTTCTCGGCAAGGGCAACGCGAGCCTGCCGCAGCCGCTCGTCGAGCAGATCGCCGCCGGCGCGATCGGCCTGAAGCTGCACGAGGACTGGGGCACGACGCCCGCCGCGATCGACAACTGCCTGTCGGTCGCCGACGACACCGACACGCAGGTCGCGATCCACACCGACACGCTGAACGAAGCCGGCTTCGTCGAATCGACGGTCGCCGCGTTCAAGGGCCGCACGATCCACACGTACCACACCGAAGGCGCGGGCGGCGGTCATGCGCCCGACATCCTGAAGGTGTGCGGCGAGGCGAACGTGCTGCCGTCGTCGACCAACCCGACGCGTCCGTACACGATCAACACGCTCGAGGAGCACCTCGACATGCTGATGGTGTGCCACCATCTCGATCCGTCGATCGCCGAGGATCTCGCGTTCGCCGAATCGCGAATCCGCCGCGAGACGATCGCGGCCGAGGACATCCTGCACGATCTCGGCGCGCTGTCGATGCTGTCGTCCGACTCGCAGGCAATGGGCCGCGTCGGCGAGGTGATCATCCGCACGTGGCAGACCGCGCACAAGATGAAGGTGCAGCGCGGCGCGCTACCCGAGGACGGCGCGCGCAACGACAACTTCCGCGCGAAGCGCTACGTCGCGAAGTACACGATCAACCCGGCGATCACGCACGGGATCGCGCACGAAGTCGGGTCGATCGAACCCGGCAAATGGGCCGACCTCGTGCTGTGGGAGCCGGCGTTCTTCGGGATCAAGCCGTCGATGATCCTGAAAGGCGGGATGATCGCGGTCGCGCAGATGGGCGACCCGAACGGGTCGATCCCGACGCCGCAGCCGGTCCACTATCGCGAGATGTTCGCCACGCGCGGCGGTGCGCTCGCGCGCACGTCGCTGACCTTCGTGTCGCAAATGGCCGCCGACGCAGGCATCGCCGAACGTTACGGACTCGCGAAGCGCGTCGTGCCGGTGCGCAACTGCCGCAACGTGACGAAGGCCGACATGATCCACAACGCGTGGCGTCCGTCGATCAGCGTCGATCCCGAAACCTACGACGTGATCGCCGACGGGCAACTGCTCACCTGCGAGCCGGCGTCGGCGCTGCCGATGGCGCAGCGCTATTTCCTGTTCTGATTTCCGGTTTTCGTTCCATGCGCACCCTCGACAAACGCATTGCCCCGAACGTGAAGCTCGCCGCGTCGCTCGTCGCGCGCGCGCCGACGCTCACGCTCGCCTATGACGCCCGCTGCAAGAGCCGCCTCGCGGCGACGCTCGACACCGGCGAGGACGTCGCGGTCCTGCTGTCGCGCGGCACGGTGCTGCGCGACGGCGACGTGCTGGTCGCCGACGACGGCGGGCTCGTGCGCATCGCCGCCGCTCCCGAAACGGTGCTGCGCGTGCACGCGGCCGATCCGCTCACGCTGATGCGCGCCGCGTATCACCTCGGCAACCGCCATACGCCGGTCGAGATCGGCGACGGTTACCTGAAGCTCGAAGCCGACCCGGTGCTCGCGGACATGCTGCGCCGGCTCGGCACGCAGGTCGAAGAGACGCGCGCGCCGTTCCAGCCGGAAGCCGGCGCATACGGCGGCGGTCACAAGCACGGGCACGATGCGACGTTCGCCGAAGACTATGCGCTCGCGCAGCAGGTATTCGGCGAGCACCACGGCCACGACCACTCGCACGATCACGATCACGATCACGATCATCAGCATGGTCCGGGCTGCACGCACGGCCACCACGGCCATGACCACCACTGAGCTCGTCGCGCTGCTGCATCTCGCGTCGCCCGCGTTGCCGATCGGCGCGTTCAGCTATTCGCAGGGACTCGAGGCCGCGCTCGACGCGAACCTGATCCGCGATGCCGACTCCGCGCGCGACTGGATCGCGAGCGGGTTGACCGACGTGCTCGCGCACGGGGAGCTGCCGTTCCTCGCACACCAGCTCGCACGCTGGCACGCGCACGACGCCGACACGCTGGTACGCGAGAACGCGTGGTTCGTCGCGAGCCGCGAATCCGCCGAGCTGCGCCGCGAGACCGAACAGATGGGCTGGTCGCTCGCGCAGCTCTGCGCGTCGCTCGAATGGGGCGATGCCGCTCGCCGCGCGACGCTCGCGTCGCTGTCGCCGATCGCGCTGCCGACCGCATTCGCCTATGCAGCCGCCGCACACGACGCCAGCGCCGACGCAACGCTCGCCGCGTACGCGTTCGGCTGGGTCGAAAACCAGACGTCGGCCGCGCTGAAAGCCGTGCCGCTCGGCCAGCTCGCGGGCCAGCGCATCATCGTCGCGCTGCGCGGCGCGATCGACGCGGCCGTGCGCCGCGCGCTCGCCACGCCGCCCGACTCGATCAACACCTTTGCGCCGCAGCTCGGCATCCTGTCCGCGCGGCACGAAACCCAGTATTCGCGCTTGTTCCGATCCTGAATCCGATACCCGCCATGAACGCATTCGCTCCCTCCTCCGCCCGCCGCACCAAGAAACTGCCGCCGCTGCGCGTCGGCATCGGCGGCCCGGTCGGCTCCGGCAAGACCACGCTGCTCGAAATGCTGTGCAAGGCGATGCGCGACCGGTACGACCTCGTCGCGATCACGAACGACATCTACACGAAGGAAGACCAGCGCCTGCTGACCGTCGCGGGTGCGCTGCCCGAGGAGCGCATCATGGGCGTCGAGACGGGCGGCTGCCCGCACACGGCGATCCGCGAGGATGCGTCGATCAATCTCGAGGCCGTCGACCGGATGCTGTCGCGCTTTCCCGATGCCGACATCGTGTTCATCGAATCGGGCGGCGACAATCTCGCGGCGACCTTCAGCCCCGAGCTGTCCGACCTGACGATCTACGTGATCGACGTCGCGGGCGGCGAGAAGATTCCGCGCAAGGGCGGCCCCGGCATCACGAAGTCCGACCTGCTCGTGATCAACAAGACCGACCTCGCGCCGCTCGTCGGCGCGAACCTCGACGTGATGGCGTCCGACACGAAGAAGATGCGCGGCGAGCGCCCTTACGTGATGACGAACCTGAAGGCGCTCGACGGCGTCGCGGACGTCGTCGCGTTCATCGAAAAGAAGGGATTGCTGACGGTCTGAGCGGCAAGGCTGCAGGGCGGCACACGCGGCCGCCTCGCCTGCTCCGGCGGCATTGCGCCGCCTGCGTCTAATCGCCGGACGCGTCCTGCGCATCCTCCGCCATGCGCGCGCCGCGCTCGGCCGGCGGCAACAGCGCCGCGAGCACGTCGACCGAACGCGCGGTCGCGCCGCGATGGCGCGACGCGAACGCCGCGCCGGCCGCGCCCATCGCGACGCGTCGCGCATGGTCGGCGAACAGCGCGTCGAGCACGTGCGCGAGATCGAGCGGATCGGCGACCTGCATCGCCGCGCCGGCCGCGACCGCATCGGCGCTCGCCTGCGTGAAGTTGAACATGTGCGGCCCGATCAACACCGGCACGCCAACCGCGCACGCTTCGATCAGGTTCTGCCCGCCGAGCGGCAGCAGGCTGCCGCCGATGAACGCGATGTCGGCGGCCGCGTAGTACGCGCCGAGCTCGCCCATCGAATCGCCGAGCAGCACCGTCACGTCGGCCGGCAGCGGTTCGGCCGCCGGGCGCCCGGCGGCGAGCGCGGCCGCATCGGCGGCCCACGCGGAGCGCCGCACGCACTTGAGCCCGCCGCGCTCGACCAGCGCCTCGACTTCGGCGAAACGCTGCGGATGACGCGGCACCAGAATCAGCAACGCGCCGGGCGTACGCATCGCGGCGAACGCCTGCAGCACCAGCGCTTCTTCGTTCTCGCGCGTGCTGGCCGCGACCCACACGGGCCGCACGCCGATCGCGTCGCGCCACGCATGGCCGCGCGCCGCCAGCTCCGGCGGCGTCGTCATGTCGAACTTCAGGTTGCCGAGCACCGTCACGTTGCGCGCGCCAAGCGACGACAGCCGCTCCGCGTCGGCCGGGCTCTGCGCGAGCACGCGCGCGAAACCGCCGAACACGTCGCGCGTCGCCACGCCGAACTTCGCCGCGCGCTGGAACGAACGCGCGGACATCCGCGCATTGGTCAGCACGAGCGGCACGTCCGCGCGGCGGCACTCGTCG
The DNA here is from genome assembly GCF_021483755.1 of Burkholderia sp. WTPI3. NCBI lineage: Bacteria > Pseudomonadati > Pseudomonadota > Betaproteobacteria > Burkholderiales > Burkholderiaceae > Burkholderia > Burkholderia sp. WTPI3. The sequence goes on from NZ_JAGIXF010000015.1 coordinate 10,605, forward strand.
ATCAGCGTCGGCCACACCTCGGTTTCCATCACGAGGCCGAGCGTCGGCCGCCACGCGCGCAGGAAACGCCGCACCGCGCCGGGCATGTCGTACGGCAGGTAGCAACGCAGCACGCGAGCGCCGAAAATCTGTTTGCCGGTGGCGCGCCCGCTCGGCGTCATGTGCGTGAGCAGGATGCGCGCGTCGGGACGCGCGCGCATCAGCGCATCGATCAGCGGTTGGGCGGCGCGCGTCTCGCCGACCGACACCGCATGTACCCACACCAGCGGCGCGCGATCGTCCGGCGAGCGGCCCGCGACGTGGCCGAAGCGCTCGCCGATATGCTCGCGATAGCCGCGCTCCTTGCGTGAACGCACGAAGAGCCGGATGACGGCGACCGGCGCGACGAGCCACCACAGCGCGCGATAGATCGCCCTCAGCATGCACGGGCTCCGGAGCGGCGAATACGGTGCGCGCTCAAACCAGCGCCCTGCCCTGCAGGCGTTCGAGAATGCCGAGCGGTGCGCATTCGCGGCGCACCATCGCGTCGACCGGCAGGAAGAAGGTTTGCTCGAGCATGAACTGGCCGGACATCACAGCGTGCGAAGTCTGATCCGAGAAACATATCCACACGCTGCCAGGCGGAAACGGCATCGTCTGCTGCGGGCAGGTTTTCTGGTAGTCGAGATCGGCCTTCATCCCGTCGTGCAGGTTCAGCATCAGGTGGTCGTATGCGCTGCGCGGGGACTTCGTCACGTGCAGCAGGTTGAGCAGCCACGCGGAACCCGGCAACTGCGGCCGGATCTTCGGCAGGAAGCGCTTCGCGACGTCCTCGAACGGCTCGCCGACGCGCCACACGCGCGGCTGGCCGGCCGGGTTCACGTTGGTGAACACGCGCAGGATCCGCTCGCCGTAGTTCGGCCGCGACGGGAACGCGTCGACGTGCAGCCGGCTGTCGTCCTTGCGCCACGACGTCTGGCGCGTCTCGACCTGCATCAGCCGCAGGCTCGTCGGCGCGACGCGCAGCTTGCCGCGGTATTCGGGAAAGAGGCCGTCGACGAGCGTGCCCGCCTGATGCTGGAAGCGCGCGACCAGCGCGCGCACGGCCGACTGCGTGACGCTGTCGCCGAGCACGCCGGCGAGCGCGCCGCCGTTCGGCGCGAGGCTGATGTTCTTGCGTTTCGGATCGGCGAGCGCCGGATCGAGCAGCGCTTCCTCGCCACCTTCGATCGCGAAGCGCAGGTGCGGGAAATACAGCACCTTGCCTTCCTCGACCGCGGCCAGCAACCGCTCGCGCGGCGCTGACAGGTTGTGTCCGCTCCAGTCGGCGGACGGGACTTCGATGATCTGGGATTCGCTCATGGTCGATTCGCGTGCGTGACAGACAAGGCAGGCATGACGGGCATTACAGCAGACCGAAGCCCGCGAGCGCCGCCTTCACCTGCGCGATCGACGGCGGCTGCCCCGCCGTGCCGAGATTGACGACGTTCGGCGACCAGTAGCCGCCGGTACGCCAGGCCGTCGAGAAATTGTACAGTTCGACCGTCGGACGCTTCAGCGCGGCCGCGATATGAACCAGACCTGTATCAACCCCCACCGTCGCGGCGGCACCGTCGATCAGACCGACCACGGCCGGCAGCGACAGCTTCGGCGGCACGATCGCCGCCGCGCCGAATTCCTTCGCGAGCCGCTCGCTGGTCGCGCGTTCCGCGTCGTTGCCCCACGGGAGCACGAGCGACGCGCCGCGCCGCACGAGCGCCTGGCCGAGCTCGATCCATGCGGCGTCCGGCCATTGCTTGTCGGCGCGCGACGTTGCGTGCACGAACACCACGTACGGCACCGGCAGGTTCAGCCCGAGCGCCGCGACCGCGAGCGCTGCCGCACGCGTGTCGAGACCGAAGTCGACCGGGTCGGCCGGCGTCGGCGCCGGATCGCCCAGCGCGGCCGCGACGAGCTGGCGCGAACGCTCGACCACGTGCGTGCGCGGCGCGATCGGCACGCGCTTGCGATAGAAGAAGCGCACGGGCCACTCGTAGCCCGCGCCGTCGGTGCGGTTGCCGAGGCCGACGAGCGGGCCATGCGCCCAGCTCGCGACCCAGGCCGTCTTGATGAGACCCTGGCAATCGATCACGAGGTCGTATTGCTCGGCCGCGAGGCGCTTGCGGAACGCGCGGATCTCGCGCCACGTCGCGCCCGACAACGGCTTCTTGCGCCAGCGGCGCAGCGAGAACGGCAGCACTTCACGCACGCCGTCGACGAGCCGCACGAGGTCGACGAAGCTCTCCTCGACGAGCCAGTCGATGTGCGCGTCGGGGTGGCGTCGCCGGATATCGGCGATCACCGGCATGTTGTGCACGACGTCGCCCAGCGACGACACACGCACGATCAGGATCTTTTGCACGCTGAAAAAACGCCGGCGGACAGCCGGCGACAGGCATAAAGACGCGATTTTATCGCGCCCGGTGAACCACACAGGCAAAAAGCGGCGCACGCAGGACGCGTGCGCCGCTTTTTCGGAAATGGCGCGACGAATCGCCCGGCCGTCGGCCCGGGCGTCGCGCCGGTCGCGGCCCGCTGGCCGCGCGAACTCAGAACGGCAGCTCGACGTCCGGCTTCGCGGCCGTCAGCACCCGGCGGAAGTCCGCCTGGATGCGCTCGAGCCCTTCGCGCGTCTCCGCTTCGAATCGCATCACCACCACCGGCGTCGTGTTCGACGAACGCGCGAGGCCGAAGCCGTCCGGATACTCGACACGCAGCCCGTCGATCGTCACGACTTCGTCGGCGCCGTCGAACTTCGCTTCCTTCTGCAGCTTCTCGATCAGGCGGAAGTTCTCGCCTTCGTCGAGCCACAACTGCAGTTCGGGCGTGCTCATCGCATCCGGCAGCCCGTTGAGCAGCGCGCTCGGATCGGCCGTCTTCGTGAGAATCTCCAGCAGCCGCGCGCCCGTGTAGAGGCCGTCGTCGAAGCCGTACCAGCGATCCTTGAAGAACACGTGGCCGCTCATCTCGCCCGCGAGCGGCGCACCCGTCTCGCGCAGCTTCGCCTTCACCAGCGAGTGGCCCGTCTTCCACATCAGCGGCTCGCCGCCCTTCGCCTTCACCCATTGCGCGAGGTGACGCGTGCACTTCACGTCGTAGATGATCTGCGCGCCCGGGTTGCGCGACAGCACTTCCTCCGCGAACAGCATCAGTTGACGATCCGGATAGATGATCTGGCCGTCCTTCGTGACGACGCCCAGCCGGTCGCCGTCGCCGTCGAACGCGAAGCCGAGCTCGGCGTCGGTGTCCTTCAGCGCCTGGATCACGTCCTGCAGGTTTCAGGTGGGCGGATCAGGGTGGTGATTCCGGAACGTGCCATCGATGTCGGTAAAGCGCTCGACCAGCCGCACGTGCAGCCCAGCGCCTTGAACAGGCGCGTGGCGAGCGGGCCCGCGACGCCGTTGCCGGCGTCGACGACGGCACCGTCAGGCGCGCGAGCTTCGTCGCCGACGATGCGCTCGATGTACTGGTCGTAACGTCCGAACGCTTCGTACGAGCCGCTGCCCGCCTCGAAGCGCTCGTCGACGATGCGCCGGTACAGCGCCTGGATCTGCTCGCCGTAGATCGCCGCGCCGCGCAGCACCATCTTGAAGCCGTTGTAGTCCGGCGGGTTGTGGCTGCCCGTGACGACGATGCACGAATCGACGCGGCGCTCGCCGCCCTTCAGCGCGAGCGGCACGCTCGCCGCGAAATAGCCGACGGCGTGGGCACCGTGCCGACGTCGACGACGTCGACGCCCGCCGCACGCAGGCCGTCGGCGAGCGCGCCGACGAGCTCGGGCCCCGACAGGCGGCCGTCGCGCGCGACGACGACCGCGTCGCCGCCCTGGGCACGCACTTCGCTGCCGAAGGCCCGGCCGATCCCGCGCGCCGTGTCGGCGTCGAGCGTCTTGCCGACCACACCGCGAATGTCATATGCCTTGAAGATGGATTGGGAGATCATCGATTCTCTCTCGGTTGCATGCATGAAAAGTAATCTGGCCGCCTCTTGCGTGTGCCCGGCATGATACATGCGGGCTCCGCGCAACGAGGAACGGGACGGCGGGAGCGGCCCCGATCCAACTTATAATCGCGGGTTTTGATGACGCGCATTGCGCCCATTTTAATGCCTAGCCGTTCCGCCGCCGCCAATCCGCCGCCCCCGGGCGCCTTCCCGGCCGCTTCGCGCGCATATGGCTGTCCCGCATGCTGAAACGATTCGGCAACCCGGACGTCGCGAAGGCCGTCGCGAATCTCGTCTGGCTGGGGCTCGAACGGCTCACGCAGATCGGCGTCGCGATCGCGATCAGCGGTCTTCTGGCCCGTTATTTCGGGCCGGACGTGTTCGGCAAATGGCAGTATGCGAATACGCTTCTCCTCGTACTGGCGCCGCTCACCTGGGTGTGCGGCGCCGAAATCCTGGTTCCGACCATCGTCCAGCGTCCGCCGGCCCAGCTCGGCGCGGTGCTCGGCAGCGCGTTCGCGCTGCGGATCGGCGTGTCCGCCGTCGCGCTGGCCGCGACCTGGATCGCGATCGGCGCGGGCGCGTTCGATCCGCTCGTCGGCGCGATGCTTGCCGGCCTCGCAGTCACGATGGTGTTTCGCGAGCCGTTCGTCGGCGTGATCAACGCGTGGCTGCAGAGCATGACCTACAGCAAGCCGCAGCTCGTGACCAGCATGGTCACGGCGCTGGCGAAGGCGCTGCTCGTGTGGCTGCTAGTCCGCGCGGCCGCCGGCCCTGCCCGCTTCGCGTGGCTGTGGGCGCTGGAGGCCGCCGCGATCGGCTTCGCGCTGCTGCTCTACTACCGCCATCGTAACGGGGGCACGCTCGGCTGGACGTTCGACAAACCGCTGTTCAGGCACTTTGCGACTGCCGGCACCGTGTTCTGGCTCGGCCTGATCTGCATGTACCTGTTCCTGAAGCTCGACCGCCTGATGCTCGAGCGTCACGTGTCGTTCGCCGACCTCGGCCGCTACGCGGCGGCCCAGCAGCTCAACGAGAACTGGATCACGCTCGCGCTGATGCTCGCGCAGACCATCGCGCCGGCGTTCGTGTACCGCGTGCAGGACGTCGCGCGGCTGCGCCGCAACATCGTCCGGCTGATCGCGATGACCGCCGCGCTGATGACGGCCGGCGCGCTGGTGCTGGATGCGGCCGCCCCGCTCATCGTCGGCAAGGTGTTCGGCCACGGCTACGAGGCGTCGGTCGACATCTTCCGCTGGGCCGTCTGGCTGTCCGTGCCGGCCGGCATCGAGGCGATAGGCAATCTTATCGTTCTCAAATATCAAGCAAAATTCGTGTTGCTGGCGAAATGGGTGCTCGCGCTCGCGATCGCCGCGCTCGTCAACGTGTTCGCCATCCCCCGGCTCGGCCTGTACGGCGCGCTCGTCGGGCTCGCGGCCGGCTATGTCGCGGCTGCCGCCGTCAATTTTTATTACATTCGTTTCAAGCTGCGCCCATGACGTCTCCCGATTGCCCGCTCCCGCTCGACGACGTGGCCGTGCTGATGCCGGCCTACAACGGGCACGACGACGTTGCCCGCACCCTCGCGTCGTTTCGCGAGGACGCGCCGGTTCACGTGCTGATCGTCGACGACGGCAGCACGCCGCCGATCGTCGCGCCGGCGCTGCCCGGCCTCGAGATCGAGGTACTGCGCATGCCGCAGAACGGCGGCATCGAGCGCGCGCTCCAGGCCGGCATCGACGCGCTCGCCGCGCGCGGTTTCCGCTATGCGGCCCGTATCGACGCGGGCGACCTCGCCGCGCCGCAGCGCCTCGCAAAGCAGCGTGCGTATCTCGAGTCCCACCCGCGCGTGGCTTGCGTCGGCATGTGGACCCAGGTCGTGTCGCGCGCCGGCGAGCCGCGCTTCATGCTGACGCCGCCCGCCGATCCACGCGCGCTGCGCCGCACGCGCTTCCTGCGCTCGCCGCTCGTGCATCCGTCGGTCATGCTGCGCGTCGATGCCGTGCGCGAAGTCGGCAACTATCGCGCGAAGTACCGCGCGGCCGAGGATCTCGATCTTTTTTTACGGTTAATGCAACGCTACGATTGCGCGAACCTGCCGGAGCTCGGCCTTTACTACGAGCTCAACGAGGGCGGGATCAGCGCGACCAAGCGCCGCCGCCAGCTGATGTCGACCCTGTCGCTGCTGCTGCGCCACTTCAACGCGCTGAATCCGTACGACTGGGCCGGCCTCGCCAAGAACCTGCTGCATTTCGTGACGCCGTACCGGACGCTGCAGCGGATCAAGCAGGCGCTGTTCGCCGCGCGGCCGTCCGCCTAGCCGATAGCCGGCATTTTCGACGCTTTATTTTTTCTTTTTTTTCATGTCCGCTACCTCCCCGCTGCGCATCGCGCTCGTGTGCAACACGGCCTGGGCGATCTACACCTACCGCCAAGGGCTGATCCGGATGCTCGTCGCGCGCGGCGCCGAGGTCATCGTGATCGCACCGCACGACCGCACCGTGCCGCTGCTCGAGCAGATGGGCTGCCGCTACGTCGCGCTCGCGGTCGCCTCGAAAGGCACGAGCCCGCGCGAGGACCTCGGCACGCTGGCCGCGCTGGTGCGCCATTACCGTGCGCTCGCGCCCGATCTCGTGTTCCATTACACGATCAAGCCCAACATCTACGGGTCGATCGCCGCATGGCTCGCGCGCGTGCCGTCGATCGCGGTCACCACGGGCCTCGGCTACGTGTTCATCCAGAAAAGCCGCGCGGCAAGCGTCGCCAAGCGCCTGTACCGGTTCGCGTTCCGCTTCCCGCGTGAAGTCTGGTTCCTGAACCGCGACGATCTCGCCACCTTCACCGACGAGAAGCTGCTCGCCCACCCCGAGCGCGCGCGCCTGCTGCACGGCGAAGGCGTCGATCTCGAACAGTTCGCGCCAGTGCCGCTGCCGGCCGGCGACGCGCCGGTATTCGTGCTGATCGGCCGGCTGCTGTGGGACAAGGGCGTGCGCGAATACGTCGAAGCCGCGCGCGTCGTGCGCCAGCGCTATCCGAACGCGCGCTTCCAGTTGCTCGGGCCGCTGGGCGTGGACAACCCGAGCGCGATCGGCCGTGCGGATGTCGACGCATGGGTCGGCGAAGGCGTCGTCGACTATCTCGGCGAGGCGCACGACGTGCGCCCGCACATCGCGGCGGCCGACTGCGTCGTGCTGCCGTCGTACCGCGAGGGCGTGCCGCGCACGCTGATGGAGGCGTCCGCGATGGGCCGCCCGATCGTCGCGACCGACGTGCCGGGCTGCCGCGACGTCGTCGCCGACGGCGAAACGGGCTTCCTGTGCCGCGCGCGCGACAGCGCGAGCCTCGCGGAACAATTGATTCGCATGGTCGAGCTCGGCACGGCCGGGCGCGAAGCCATGGGTGCACGCGGCCGACAAAAAGTCGCGGCAGAATTCGACGAGCAGCACGTCGTCGAACGTTACCGCCAGACCATCCATTCGTTGACGGGCATCACACTTTGAAGGAGCGCATCAGCAATGACCGCTAAAGGCACCATCCTCGTCACCGGCGGTGCGGGCTACATCGGCTCGCACACGGCCGTCGAGCTGCTCGACAACGGCTACGACGTCGTGATCGTCGACAATCTCGTCAACAGCAAGGCCGAGTCCGTGCGGCGCATCGAGCAGATCACGGGCAGAACGCCCGCGTTCCACCAGGTCGACGTGTGCGACGAAGCCGCGCTCGCGAAGGTGTTCGACGCGCATCCGATCACCGGCACGATCCATTTCGCGGCGCTCAAGGCGGTCGGCGAGTCGGTCGCGAAGCCGATCGAGTACTACCAGAACAACCTCGGCGGCCTGCTCGCCGTGCTCAAGGTCATGCGCGAGCGCAACGTCCGGCAGTTCGTGTTCAGCTCGTCGGCGACCGTGTACGGCGTGCCGGAGCGCTCGCCGATCGACGAGTCGTTCCCGCTCTCCGCGACCAACCCGTACGGCCAGTCGAAGCTGATCGCCGAACAGATCCTGCGCGATCTCGAGGTATCGGATCCGTCGTGGCGGATCGCGACGCTGCGCTACTTCAACCCGGTCGGCGCGCATGCGAGCGGGCTGATCGGCGAGGACCCGGCCGGCATCCCGAACAACCTGATGCCGTACGTCGCGCAGGTCGCCGTCGGCAAGCTCGAGAAGCTGCGCGTGTTCGGCTCCGACTATCCGACGCCGGACGGCACCGGCGTGCGCGACTATATTCACGTCGTCGATCTCGCGAAGGGGCATATCGCCGCGCTCGACGCGCTCGCGAAGCGCGACGCGAGCTTCGTCGTGAACCTCGGCACGGGCCAGGGCTACAGCGTGCTGGAAGTCGTGCGCGCGTTCGAGAAGGCATCGGGCCGCCCGGTGCCGTACGAACTCGTCGCGCGCCGCCCGGGCGACGTCGCCGAGTGCTACGCGAACCCGCAGGCCGCGGCCGACCTCATCGGCTGGCGCGCAAGGCTCGGAATCGAGGAAATGTGTGCCGATCACTGGAGATGGCAGGAGGGGAACCCCCGCGGTTTTGTATAATCCGCTGTCCATTTTTCGAGCGATCCCATGCTCAGCTTCGCGTCCGGCTTTATCGTCTCCCTGCTCGTCACGTTGTTCATCGTGCGTTATGCGCATTTGCACGAGAAATTCTCGATCGACAGCGATCTGGCCGGCGTGCAGAAATTCCACGTGCGGCCAGTGCCGCGCGTCGGCGGCATCGGGATCCTCACCGGGGTCGTCGCGTCGGCGCTGCTGCTGACGCAGCGCTACCCGACGATCGCCGGCAGCATCCTCGGCATCGTCGCGTGCGGGATGCCGGCGTTCCTGTCGGGCCTCGTCGAGGACCTCACCAAGAAGGTATCGCCGCGCGCGCGGCTGCTCTGCACGATGGCCGCGGCCGCGCTCGCGTTCTGGCTGCTGAACATCGCGGTCACGCGCATCAGCGTGCCGCCGCTCGACTTCCTGCTCCGCTACGTGGCCATTTCGGCGTTCGTGACCGTGCTCGCGGTCGCGGCGCTGGCGAACGCGATCAACATCATCGACGGCTTCAACGGGCTCGCGTCGATGGTCAGTTTCATGATGTTCGCGTCGCTCGCGTACGTCGCGTTCGAGGTCGGCGACCCGGTCGTGATGTCCGCGTCGATCATCATGATGGGCGCGGTGCTCGGGTTCTTCCTGTGGAATTTCCCGGCCGGCTTGATCTTTCTCGGCGACGGCGGCGCGTATTTCATCGGCTTCATGCTCGCCGAACTCGCGATCATGCTCGTGATGCGCAACCGCGAAGTGTCCGCGTGGTACCCGGTGCTTCTGTTCATGTACCCGATCTTCGAGACCTGCTTCTCGATCTACCGGAAGAAATTCATTCGCGGGATGTCGCCCGGCATTCCGGACGGCGTGCACCTGCACATGCTGGTGTACAAGCGGCTGATGCGCTGGGCCGTCGGCACGAAGCACGCGCACGATCTCACGCGCCGCAACTCGCTGACGTCGCCGTACCTGTGGCTGCTGTGCCTGATCGCGGTGATTCCCGCGACGCTGTTCTGGCGGCACACGGTGCACCTGTTCGTGTTCGTCGTGCTGTTCGCGCTCACCTACGTGTGGCTGTACATCAGCATCGTGCGGTTCCGGGTGCCGCGGTGGATGGTCGTGAGGAAGGAAAAGCGGGGGCATTGAGCGCCAACCGCGCCAACTGTTCGACAGAAAAAAGCGCTCCGCGGGGCGCTTTTTTGTTTCGGGCGGCAACGACTTACCCGTTCGATGCCGCCCGCACGTCCGGCACGCTTTGCAGCGCCGGCGCAACCGTCGACTGGTATTCCGGCACCCAGCGCCGCAGATCGCGCCGCACCTCGTCGTCGCTCAGCACGCGGTTCTGCATCAGCCACGGCAGCAGTTCGTCGAGCAGGCCGTCCGGCACTTCGCGCGCGCGGGCGATGCGCAGCTTCGGGTGCGGCGTGCGTGTTGTCGCCTCGTCGTCCGCGAGCAGTTCCTCGTAGAGTTTTTCGCCGGGGCGCAGCCCCGTGAACTCAATGCGGATCTGCCCTTCCGAGAAACCGTACAGGCGGATCAGGTCGCGCGCGAGATCGACGATCTTGACCGGCTCGCCCATGTCGAGAATGAAGATCTCGCCGCCGCGGCCCATGCTCGAGGCCTGCAGCACGAGCTGCGATGCCTCCGGAATCGTCATGAAGAAGCGCGTGATCTCGGGGTGCGTGACCGTCACCGGGCCGCCCTTCGCGATCTGCTGCTGGAACTTCGGAATCACGCTGCCCGCGCTGCCGAGCACGTTGCCGAAACGCACCGTCTCGAACTGGGTGTGCCCGCTCGTCTGTTGCAACGCCTGACAAGCCATTTCGGCCAGCCGCTTGCTCGCGCCCATCACGTTGGTCGGGTTGACGGCCTTGTCGGTCGAGATCAACACGAAATGGCGCACGTCGTGGCGGATCGCCGCGCGCGCGACGCGGTACGTGCCGAGCACGTTGTTGCGCAGCGCCTGCCACGCGTTGTGCTCTTCCATCAGCGGCACGTGCTTGTAGGCGGCCGCATGGAACACGATGTGCGGCGCATGGCGCGACATCACCTGGTCGAGCAGCAGCGAATCCTTCGCATCGCCGATGATCGGCAGCACCGGCTGGTCGGGGAAGCGCTCGCGCAGTTCCTCCGTGAGCCGGTACATCGCGTATTCGGAGAGATCGAACGCCACCAGTTGCGCCGGCTTGAAGCGGAGGATCTGCCGGCACAGCTCGGAGCCGATCGAGCCGCCCGCCCCCGTCACCATCACCACGCGCCCGCGCAGCAGCGCCTCGACGTGCGGCGTGTCGATCGTCACCGCATCGCGGCCGAGCAGATCCTCGAGATCGATGTTCCGCACCTGCGACAGGAACCCCTGCCCCGGCATCAGCGCGGTCAGCGACGGCAGCACCATCGCCTTGATCCCGGCGCGCACGCACAGCGTCGCGACGCGGCGCTGCGTTTCGACGGATGCCGACGGAATCGCGATGATCGCGTACTCGACCTTCATCGCGTCGGTCCAGTGCTGCAGGTCGTTGAACGAGCCGAGCACCTTGTAGCCGTAGATTTCGCGGCCCTGCTTGGTGACGTCGTCGTCGAGCAGGCCGACGAGGCGCCACTCGCCCGAACGCGACAGCTCGCGCGCGAGGCTCGCGCCGGCCGTGCCGGCGCCGAGCACCAGTATCGGCTTGCCCTGCCCGACGAGTCCGCCGTACAGGTAGAACTCCTTGGTCGCGCGATACAGCGCACGCGCGCCGCCCATCGCGAGAAACAACATCAGCGGCGACACGAGCAGCACCGAGCGCGGAATGATCGGTGACGGCTGGAACATCACGGCGCCGATCATCACGATCACGCCGCCGCCGATCACCGCCTTCGAGATCCGCACCAGATCGGGCAGGCTCGCGAACACCCACAGGCCGCGATAGAGGCCGAACACGTGGAACATCAGCGCATAGACCGGCAGCACCCAGAAGAGCGCGGTCGAGCCGCCGCTCAGGAAGTCAGGCGGGATACTGCCGTTGAAACGGACGAGATAGGCGAACAACCAGGCGGCTACAACCGCCATCAGGTCGAACAGGAAAGCACTCAGCGACAGCCACGATGCTTTGGATCGCAACATCGGCGGGAAACCTCACGAGTTGTTTTTGGCGGCCGACTGAAACCGGCGCCAACGCATGTCGACCACGACTCCGAGACATGCCAGGACGCCGTACCAAGCGACGAACGACAGCCATTGCTGCAGTTCAGGGCGGCCCTTTGCCCACACGGCGACGATTATGCCTGCGAGCATGATGAGGTACCAATAAAGAGCGGTACGACGGTGGCCAACCCCCGATCGCACCATCCTTTGATAATAATGCTCGCGGTGCGCTTGCCAGAACTTTTCTCCGCGTAACAGACGTCTCAAAAGTGTTACAGATGCGTCTGCGATAAAGGGCGAGAACACCAGCGCCGGAAACCAGATGGGCCACACATTCGTGCGCCAGCCCCAGTAGCCGAGCGCGCCGGCGAGAAAGCCGAGCGGAATCGAGCCGGCGTCGCCGAGAAACAGCCGCGCCGGATGGAAATTCAGCAGAAGAAAGCCGAGCGCCGCGCCGGCGGCAGCCGCGCCGGCCACGACCAGGTCGGGCGACGGATTCGCGCCGCCCAGTGCCGCGACCGCATAGCCGCCGAAGCCGAACAGCGCCATCCCGCCCGCGAGACCATCCGCGCCGTCCATGAAGTTGTACAGGTTCGTCAGCCAGACCATCACGAAGCCCACGCCGGCCAGCAGCCACCACGGCGCGGCGGCGGGATAGACGGCGACCAGCGCCACGACCGCCGCGAGGTGCGCCGAGAACCGCACGCGCGCCGGCAGCCCGCGCCGGTCGTCGATCTGGGACAGCGCCGCAAGCCCCGCCGCCGCTGCCGCGATCAGCCCCAGCCGCGGCGCGAGCGCCAGCAGCGCGACGACGCACACGGGCACGATGCCCCACCCGCCCACGCGCGGCGTCGGCAGCGTATGGAGCGAACGATCGTTTGGAATGTCGGTGGCCAGCCGCCATGCGAGACCGGTCGCAAGCAGCACGCGCAGGATGGCCGTCGATGCGACGGCCGCGGCCAGGGCCAGCGCGAGCGCGGCCGGCCACGTGGAGATCGGGAAAGACATGTCGTTTAGTTCTGGGTATCGCGCGAACGATACCATGCGGCGGTCGCCTCGAGACCCTGTCGGGTCGTATGGGGAGGATGCCAGCCGAGCACGCGCCGGATGCGGCTCGTATCGAGCTGCAGGCTGCCGGTCAGGCGGTCGATCGCGGCGCGGCGGCCGGTCAGCCGGCCGGCGAGCCGCAGCGCGGCGAGCGGGACCGGAAAGAGCCTTGCCGGCCGGCCGAGCGCGTCGCCGACCATGCGCAGCAGGCCGGCGACCGACGGCGCGTCGTCGTCGGCGACGTGGAAGCATTCGCCAGCGGCGCGCGGATCGATTGCGCATTGCAGCAGCGCGTCGGCGAGGTTGTCGACGTAGACGATGCTGCGGCGTGCGGTGATTGCACCGAGCGGCAGCGGCACGCCGCGCAATACGGCGTCCATCATTTTCAGGAAGTTCGCGCGGACCTCGGGGCCGTATACCAGCGGCGGCCGGACGATCACCGTCTCGAGGCCGGTATCGTCGCCGAATTGCCGAAGCCGCACTTCGGCATCGCGCTTGGAACGGCCGTACGGATCGTCAGGGCGAGCCGGCGTATCCTCTCGCAGCGGCTGGCCGCCGTCGGTTTCGGCGATGGCCTTGATGCTGCTCACGAACACGATGCGACGTACGCCATGCCGGTGCGCGGCGGCGGCCACGCGCAGCGTGCCATCGACGTTCATCGCGCGAAACGCGGCGTCCGGATCGGCAGCGGCGTCGTTCATCACGTGCACGCGTGCGGCGAGGTGCACGACGCAGTCGGCATCACAGGCCGAGGCTGGCCACTGCGTGTCGATATCGGCGAATTCGGGGCCGGTGTACACCCACTCGTCGACGCCGGCCGGCGCGGTGCCGGCGCGGCGCACGAGGCCGGTCACCCGATGACCGTTCTCGACCAGGGTACGGCAGAGGACGCGGCCCACGAAGCCGTTCGCCCCCGTTACCACGACATGCATCGGCGATGTTTCCAGGCAAAGCGGTTGAGAAAGCAGCATGGACGCGGCGCGCGACACGCTCGGCGGACACCCATGCTCATTCGATACAGGAATGATGTTCGAATGCCTAATAGACCCGCAGTATACCGTTTAGGTACCGGGTTTCGATCGTGGCAGTTCGGTCACGTTTCGGCATCCTCGCCCGGGGAGCAAAACTGGTGATGCGCGCCCCTCGCGCGGCCCTCCGGGCACTATCCCAAATTCACCGCAACACACATTCGACACGCACGCAAGAGGTTGAAATATCACGCTTTTTCCTGCATGATAGCGCCCGCTTCGGGATATGCCAGTCTGACCGGCGAAGCCATGCTCACTGGCGACTGACAAAGATAAAGCGGATCTATGGGACCCACATTGGATGCAACCGGGGAGCACCAGTCAATCAGGGAATCTATTAAAAACAATATCGTTTCTCCTGACTTATTGATTTCCCCCGCCATTGCAATCGAAACACTGCCGATCAGCAGGATCTCTACCGGCATCCATCGCGCTGATGCCCCGGGTTTCGCGAGAAAAAGCTGCCCGACCTGGAAGACGAAAAACTCGCTTTCCCTGTCCGCAATCAATCCCGAATCGGCAGCGATCATCCAGTCTTCCCGTTTCTTCAATTCTCGCAAACCGGGTCTGGCCAGGTCCGGCAAGAATGTTTCGAAAACCGTTTCAGCCATCTGTTGATGCTGTTAGATTCGACTCGCCTCCAGCAGAAATTACATATGATCAGCAGACCGCTCGTTGTTGACCTCGATGGGACCTTGCTTCGCTCCGATATCCTGATCGAATCGGGCTTTTCTCACCTGAAGACGTCCCCTCTTCGCTGCCTCGCTCCGTTCAAGTGGTTACTCCAGGGCGGGAAGCCTGCGCTCAAGTCGAAACTGGCGGCCGAAACCGAACTCGACGTCCGCGTACTGCCGTACGACCAGCAGATCGTCGCGTGGCTCAAGGAAGAGCGAGCGAACGGACGCACGATCGTGCTTGCGACTGCAAGCCACGAAAAATATGCACAGGCGATTGCCCAGTATCTCGAACTGTTCGATGAAGTCCTGGCGAGCGACGACCAGATCAATCTGTCTTCGCACCGGAAAAAAGACAAGCTCGTGGCCAGATTCGGCGAGCGAGGCTTCGACTACGCGGGCAACTCCCGTGATGACCTCCCCGTCTGGCAGGCGGCCGCACGAGCGTATGTCGTCAACGCCCCGACTACCGTCAAGCGCGCGGCGGAAAAAGCCGGCAACGTCGAACGTGTCTTTGAATCCCGCCCGCCGGTCCTGAAGACCTGGGCCAAATCCCTGCGCATGCATCAGTGGTTGAAAAACCTGCTGATCTTTGTTCCGCTCCTTGCCGGACACATGCTGACGTCGCCGCACCTGGTCTTCAATGCGGCGCTGGCGTTCGTGGTCTTCGGACTTTGTGCGTCGAGCGTCTATCTGCTCAACGACCTGCTCGACCTTGAAGACGACCGCCACCATCCGACCAAGTGCCGACGGGCGCTTGCTTCCGGCGCGCTACCGCTCGCGCACGGACTTGCGGCCTTTCCTGTCCTGCTCACCGGTGCGTTCGCGCTGGCCTGGATCGCATTGCCCTGGCGTTTCGCGGCCGTCTTGCTGGGCTACTACGCACTGACCCTCGCCTACTCGACGGTATTGAAACGGCTGGTGATGGTCGACGTCGTCGTGCTCGCGTTGCTGTATACGGTACGTATCATTGCGGGCACCACCGCGATCGCGGTGCACCTGACGTTCTGGCTACTGGCCTTCTCGATGTTCATCTTTCTCAGCCTGGCGCTCGTCAAACGCTATGCAGAGCTGCTCTCGGTAAAAAAGCGCGGGCTGAATCAATCTCGCGGTCGTGGCTATGTTTCGGGCGATCTCGAAATGATTTCGTCGCTGGGCTGTGCATCGGGGTATCTGTCCGTGCTGGTGCTGGCGCTGTACATCCAAGACCCGAGGACCGCACACCTCTATCATCACCCTCAACTGATCTGGCTGGCCTGCCCCTTGCTGCTCTACTGGGTCAGCCGCACCTGGATCATCACGCACCGCGGGCACATGCACGACGATCCCATCATCTTCGCCGTTCGCGACAGATTGAGTCTCGTCGTGGTCGGACTGTGCGGCCTGGTCTTCTGGGCTGCCATCTGAAGACAGTCGGCCCCCTGATATCGACGACAAGGGCTCGACATTCCGGACCCACGCCGATCGCGATGCGCCAGCACCCGTTCATCAGGTGCTGGCAGGCCTCTTGAGACCCAAACACCCTGCGCGCTTCAACAGGGCCGGTCGACCCCGCCTCGTCGTCACCGGATGGTCAGCGATATCAACCCGATGGCCAGCATACGCTCATCACCGTTGATTCCGAGTTCCTTCGGGCTGATGGCGTCATGGAACCCGAAATCCAGTCTGAGTATTTTCGACTGCCCAATCCCGGACAAGGCTTTTTCAGGGATGCGAATATCGAAGTGATTGTTCGAGGCAGCATTCAGCGTAATCGATCCGGCATCCACGCCGTTCATGGAAACGTCGACCATTTGCTCCCAGTGCCGGGCGTTCACAAGTGCATTGGCCTCCAGAGAGATTTCGCGGACGTTGTTGCCCTTCAAAGGCAAGATAACGAAAGCCTCACGAGCATCGGACCACGTACCCCAGGACTCCGAGTTAGACCATCCTGAACCCAGATAGAGTTTGCCGTTGGCGCTGTCGAAAAAAAACAATGAATCGCTGTGTCCGACAGCTGGAGGCACTTCATAGATTCCACGCTTCCCGAACAATGTCGAACAACCACGCGCAAGGTTGAAATAGATCCATCCCTGTTCGACAGGAGAGGTCGAATCGATATAATCCCGCGCCAGCCGTCCATTCGAGCATTTAAATTCTGATATATCCCTATACTTCCCATTCAACAGGATTTTTCTAACACCATTATTCGTCGAATAATAATAAATATTACCGACATTCATTGCACCGTCGAGATGCTGCCCTCTCTCCACGAAAATCTCAGGAATGGGATTGTATGCACCGGGGAATACATCCATGATTTTTTCAGTGATCGGCGTGTAGTAGACGTAGCTTGGCCACGTTCCTCGATAGCACGCCAAGTTCGCGACAGCGAAAATCGTCACCGCCAGATAAGTGACCACTCTGGATCCGGTCCCCTTTGAACACAACGCCACAACAGCAAATAGCAGTGGAATACTTGCCCAATACGCATATCGGAGAATGAACGACGCCCCGGAATTGAAATTGGTCGTAGAAAGGGACGGCACGGCCAGCATCAGGGACGCGCCTATCAGTGCCCCTGCGAGAACATAACGTTTGATCCCCCCCCTTCTCTCCACAACGTCGCACACGACCATTGCCGGGACTATAGCTAGCAGTGGCCAAAGCAATACGATCACACCTTGATTGGGATCAAAATAAAAAGACCACAGCCTACCAATTGATATTAGTTCGGCCTTTGCGAATCCTGAATTTGCAATAAGACTACCAGTCTTAAAATGAATATAGAAAAATGCAGTAGAGAAAAACGCCACTGCGATACACACGAGCCACTGCACCATCTTTCTGACAGGGGGCACAACGGACCCCGTTTGAGCGTAGCTTGCATGAAAATCAATAACTAGCAACGCAGCCACCAAAAACAAAGCCGGTGGATTCTGTTGCGCGACCATTGCTGCGGCAATCGCTGACAGTATGTATCGCCGACTGTGCGCCAGCACCATCGATATAACAAGGAATGATGCGGAGAAAACCTCCGGATGCGTCCACCTGATGTAAGGTATCGTTCCACAGCTCCAAAACAAGGTCAGCAGGAGCACCCTTTTTTCTCTACTAACCCCACGCCACACACAAATCGAGTAGGACGCGACTAGGGCAAAAATCAAGTTAGTGGAGACGAAGGCCCACGGCGTTGCAACTCCGAACAATTTAACCAGAAAAAGAAATGGGGCTACGAATAAAGAATAAAACCAGAAATGGTAAGAATAGTAACGCCCTCCCGTATCCCTAAAAAATGGCGGGGAAGTGGATACCGTCCTGTGACTCGAAATCTCCGGAACATTGGTCCCGGCATCCCCTTTGTACAATTGCACTTCATGGAAATCGTGAGGCGTTACATTGGCACCACCGTGATCCAAGATAGCTTGGCTCATGAGGGTATATTCGAGTCCGTCTCCGGTGATTCCTGGTTTTATATTACCAAGACTAACCCCCGAAAATAATCCAACAAGAAACAGAGATATCCAGAAAAACTTCTTGGAAGACAGCATTGGAATTCCCCGTAGACACCGACAACAACAATCAGCCAGTATGCGTTATTTTACTTGACCGACATGATAAATATACCCAAACAGACGAATGCCGCTCCCAGCATGGATGTCATCGCAACCGACTGGGACAGCACAACACCATACACGAACAGCAGCAGTATGGTGACGCCGACCATAATTGGATAAGCAATCTGCAGTTGAATTGATTTCAACGACAAAGAATAAAAAACGAAACCAACGCCGTAGCACAAAACCGCAACTGCCTTCAACCCCGTTCCCCCGAGTAGTTGGAGAAACCGCGCACTATCAGGTGGCAAATCGGCGGCCAGCTTCAAAAGCACGCTTGCGGCAGCGCTGGCAATACTGCTAAAAACCAGAGCCAAGTATCCATAAATCATGTGCCAACATCCTCCGTCAATCTACCCGATCCAGCATTGATCCACCGCTATTGTAATGTGGAAATCATGAAGACTACATCGTAAGAATACGTACGCAGGATATGACGACCTTCCTGCGACAGCCATCCAAATTACACCTTTATTTCATCGGGATTAATAAACCCTTCGCACCCGAAACGATGGATAAAACATTCGGCGCCGGCATCGTTCGCATTTCCTGAAAATTGACGGCATCCCGATCTACCAGTCGCACACCACGGATTTCGCCTCCACGGCGGTGCGCAATGCATGATGCCCGGCTCGCGCTCGACGATACGGGAAGGAATATACCGGTGTTCGCCGGGCAACAGACGTCGCACCGACTCGCCGCCGCCCTCCGTCAGCGCTCGATCAACGCCCCGGGCCGGCGGCCAGCAGAGCGTCCACCCGCTCGACCAGCGCGCGGGTCATCTCGACCCAGCCATGTTCGCGCTCGACGAACTGCCGCGCGTGACCGGCCATCTCCACCGCTTCCGACGGATGCGCAACGAGCCACTCGATGCGTTCGACGAACGCCTCGGGTGTATCGGCGATCAGCAGGTCCTCCCCGCTTTTCGCACCCAGCCCTTCGTGCCCCAGCGACGTCGTGACGACCGGCAGCCCGAGCGCCATGTATTCGAGGATCTTGTTCTGCACGCCGGCGCCGATCCGCATCGGGCACACGCCGATCGCGCCGTCGGCCGCGGCCTGCGCGACCGATTCGACGCGGCCGGTCACCTCGACGCCGTCGTACGCGCGGAATTGCTCGGCCAGCGCGGGGGCAATGGAGCCGACGATCCGGAAGCGATAGTCGGCGCGCCGGCGCAGCAACGGCAGCACCGCTTCGGCGAAGTAGTGGCACATGTCCTGGTTCTGCACCGTGCGCATGTCGCCGATGAACACCAGCAAGCGGCTCGCCATGCTGCGCGCCGCATACGGCAGGCCGGAAAGATCCACGCCGTTCGAACACACCATCACCCGCTTGCCGGACTCGCCGGGAAACAGGTAATCTCGATCGGTCTTCGACACCAGTACCGACAGGTCGAAGTCGTCGACGATCGTGCGCTCGTAGTCGAGCAGGCGCTTCGCCTCGATGCCGAACACGCGCGACTTCAGCCCCCGCGCTTTCCTGAGTTGCTTGACGCGGCTGTAGTTGAGCGAGATTGCGTCGGTCATTTCGAGCACGCGCGGCTTGTCCGACTTGCGCACGTACTCCGCGCAGCGCACCAGGTGCACGAACGCGCCGTCATGCGACGGCAGCAGCCGGGACACGGCCGCCGCAAACGCGCGGCTGCGGTAATACGCCACCTGCAGCGGCGTGCGCGTGGGCAGCGCGAGCAGCGTATTGACGTACGAACGCGCCCTGGACAGAAAGACCCGTTCGACGCGGTCGAACACGCCGTCGGCCGGCACTTCGGCATGCATGTCTTCCTGACTGTCGCACAGGCTCAGCAACGTCAGCGAGTAATGGCGCGACAGCATCCTGCAGAGGTGATAGATCCGCAGCTTGTCGCCGCCGATCACCGGATACGGAAACCGGGGCGTCAGCACCAGCAGCTTCTTCTTGTTTTCGCTCATGACAGGCACGCCCAGAAATCCTCGATCTTCGGACGGACAGCGGATTCCGAAAAGGTGCGCGCGCGATCCATCCCGTCGCCGAACGCCACCTCGAAGCGCGTGTCGTCGCACCATACCTGGCGGATCTGCTCCGCCATGTCTTCCACCGAATACGGATCGAACTGCAGGCCGCACGCACCGACGATCTCGGGGATCGACGTCGTGTTGCTGCACGCGACGGGCGTGCCGGACGCCATCGCTTCCAGCGGCGGAATTCCGAATCCTTCGAACAGCGAAGCAAACACGAAGGCACGCGCTCGCCGGTACTGCTCACGCAGTTCGTCGCGCGACACGTAGCCGAGCAGTTCGACGTGGCGCGCGAGCCCGAGTGCATTCGCCCGCTCGCGAAAATGCGCGTGATGCTCGACGTTGATGCCGGCGATCCGGAGCCGCGCATCGTCGTCCAGCGCCGGCCGCGCGATCGCGAAAGCCTGCAGCAACCGGTCGACGTTCT
The DNA here is from genome assembly GCF_021483755.1 of Burkholderia sp. WTPI3. Taxonomy (NCBI): domain Bacteria; kingdom Pseudomonadati; phylum Pseudomonadota; class Betaproteobacteria; order Burkholderiales; family Burkholderiaceae; genus Burkholderia; species Burkholderia sp. WTPI3. The sequence goes on from NZ_JAGIXF010000015.1 coordinate 30,981, forward strand.
TGCTCGGCACCTCGCCCGCCACCGTAAACAGGTACGGCGCGCGCTCCGCGCGACTCAACGGCGGTGCGAACCAGTCGTCCGAAATCGCGCACGGAATGACCTGCACGTCCGCCTCACGCAGTCCGAACGTCTCCACCAGCTCACGCTGCGTGAATCGCGAAACGGTCAGCACGACGTCCGCCCGGCGCGCGAGCCGTGGCACCACGTGCCGGCGATAGACGCGTCCGGCGGTCTGGTACAGCGATCTTGCCGGCGGCAGCACGCTCCACGGCTTCATGTAGATCAGGTCGTGAACGACCGCGATCAGCCGCGTGTTGCCGATCGATCGCAGCGGCCCGGTGTTGTACGGGCACAGCAGGTAGTCGAGCTTCTGTTCCCGGCAAAGGCGCGGCAGCTCGACCTGCTCCCACCACGGGAAGAAACCGCGGCCGCCGCTCACGCACCGCCATTCGTCGGCGTTCACGCCGTCCGGCGCAAGGCCCAGGACCGATGCGCCGACCGGCGCCACCAGTTGCCGGGCGAACCGCCCCATGCCGCGGTAGTTGCCCACCATCCAGGTGATATCCACCCCCAACTTCACGCGGTACTCCTCGCAGCAAATTCATTCATGAACGACGCGTCCCGCGCAGGACGGTGTCGTAGACGGCCAGGGTCTGCGCCGCGCAGGCCGGCCAGTTCAGTTCGCGCGCACGCGCAAGCCCGGCTTCGCGCAACGCGGCGGCCCGGCCCGACTGCTCGACGATCACGCGCATCCCGTCGGCGATGTCGCCGGTGCTGGCGGGGTCGACCAGGATCGCCGCGTCGCCCGCGACTTCGGGAACGGACGTCGTATTCGATGCGATCACCGGCAGCCCCGACGCGAACGCCTCGACGACCGGCAGCCCGAAACCCTCGCACAGCGACGCGAACACGAGCGCGCTGGCCGACTGCATCAGCGCGCGCACGTCGTGGTCGGGCAGATACTGGAGCCAGCGCACGCTGCCGCTTTCGTCCGCGCCCAGGCGCGCGACGAGCTGATCGCAGCCCCACCCGGCGCGGCCGACGATCACCAGCGGGATGTCGCGGCGCAGTGCGGCCGGCAGGCTCGCGTGGGCATCGACCACCCGCTCGAGGTTCTTGCGCGGCTGCAAGGTGCCGACGCACAGGAAGAACTGGTCGGGCAGGCCGAGCCGCTTCAGCACTGCTGCCCGCTCGGCTGCGTCGATCCGCTCGAAGAAGCGCGGATGCACGCCCAGCGGAACGACCGAGATCCGGTCGGGCGCGATGCCGAAATGCTCGACGATTTCGCGCTTCGAATAATCGGAGATCGTGATCACATGATCGGCCCAATGTCCGGAACGCCGCAACAGCCAGCGGCGCAGCGCAGCCAGGCGGACCGTCGTCCACTCAGGATGCGACAGCGGGATCGCATCCATCAGCGTCGCGATCACCGGCGTGCCCGACAGCTTCGGAATCAAGTGATCCGTCGCGTGGAAAACGTCGACGCGCTCGGCGCGCAACGCCTGCGTGTCGACCCAGGACCACGGCGTGACGGCGCCCAGCACCGTCGCGACCGCGTGCCCGCCCAGATTCACGGGCGGCCGGGCGCCCGGAAATGCATCGCTGCCGACGACCGCGCCGAAGCCAGCGGGAACCAGGTCGACCCCGCCGTGGGCCAGCAGCGCCCGCCCCAGTTCACGCGTATACGACCCGATGCCGTCGACACCGCCATGCGCGCTGCTGCGCGCGAGGGCGGTCGTGCCGAAACCGACTTTCACCCCCGCCCTCCGCCAAACATCCAGCGCAGGGTGCTTTCCAGCGGAATGTCCTCGAGCGGCCCGACGGCGGCCTGCAAGCGCGCACCGTCACCCTGCAAGCGGCGTACCTCGTTCGCCCGCACGAATGCCGGGTTGACGCGCACCTCGATCGAATAGCCGGCGATCTGTTCCATCATCGCGATCACCGCCTTCAGCGATACGGCCCGGCCCGAGCATACGTTGAACACGCCGCCGGCCGGCGCCAGTTGAAGCAGGCGCCGATAGGCGTCCACCACGCGCCGAACGTCGGAAAAATCGCGCTCGACGTCGATATTGCCGAGCTCGATCACGCGCTCGCCGCGCTGGAAATGGCCGACGATCTTCGGCAGCAGGAATTGCGGCGACTGGCCGACGCCCGTGTAGTTGAACGGACGCGCAACGACGATCGGCAGCTTGTCGCGCCAAAGACGCGCCATGTATTCCATCGCCAGCTTGCTGACCGCGTAGTCGTTCGCCGGATTCGGTTCGACCGATTCGTCGATGACCTCGACCGCCGCGTTACCGTAGATGTTGGCGCTGCTCGCCAGCAGGACCGCCTTCGGACGGTTCTCCAGGTTCGCGAGCGCCTCCAGCAGGTTGCGCGTGCCGACCACGTTGGTGCGATAGATCGCATCGGCGTCGCCATGCGCGACGAATGCGATCGCGGCCAGATGCGCCACCACGTCAGGCTGCACGTCCGCGACGACCTGCGCGAGCGCGGCGCGGTCGCACAAGTCGACGCGGTACATGTCGGCGCCCGTCGCTTCGGCGCCGTGCGCGGTGCCGAACACGCGATAGCCGGCCGCACGCAGCGACTGCGCGAGGTAATCTCCGGTAAAGCCGCCGAGCCCCGTCACCAGGGCGCGCGGGGCGTCAGAACGAGAAGCCGCGTTCATTTCGACGCAAATCCGCTTCGACCATCATCGCGCACAGCTCCTCGAGCGTCGTCTTCGGCTCCCAGCCGAGCTTCTGCTTCGCCTTCTCCGGATTGCCGATCAGCAGATCGACCTCGGCCGGGCGATGGAACTTCGGATTGACGCGAACCAGCGTCTTGCCGGTCGCGACATCGACGCCGGTTTCATTCACGTCGCTGCCCTTGAACTCGAGGTCGACGCCGCTCGCCTTGAACGCCATGCGCACGAAATCGCGCACGGTTTCGGTCCGGTTCGTGGCCAGCACGTAGGTGTCCGGCTCGTCGGCCTGCAGCATGCGCCACATCCCTTCGACGTATTCCTTCGCGAAGCCCCAGTCGCGCTTCGCGTCCATGTTGCCCAGTTCGAGCACGTCGAGCTGGCCGAGCTTGATCTTCGCGACGGAGTCGGTGATCTTGCGCGTGACGAATTCGCGACCGCGCAGCGGCGACTCGTGGTTGAACAGGATCCCGCTGCAGCCGAAGATATCGTAGCTCTCGCGATAGTTCACCGTGATCCAGTGCGCATACAGCTTGGCCACGCCATACGGGCTGCGCGGATAGAACGGCGTCGACTCGATCTGCGGAATCGCCTGCACCTTGCCGAACATCTCCGACGTGCTCGCCTGGTAGAAGCGGATCTTCGGGTTGACGATGCGGATCGCCTCGAGCAGGTTCAGCGGGCCGATCCCGGTGATTTCCGCGGTGGTGACCGGCTGGTCGAATGACACGCCGACGAAGCTCTGCGCGGCCAGGTTGTAGACTTCCGTCGCGCCCGTGGTCTGCAGCAGACGAATGCTCGCGGACAGGTCGGTCAGGTCGTACTCGATCAGATGCAGGTTCGGGTGCTTGGCGATCCCGAGTTCCTCGATGCGCCAGAAGTTGACCGAGCTCGTGCGGCGATAGGTGCCGTAAACGGTGTAGCCTTTCTCGAGCAGAATCTGCGCAAGGTAGGCACCGTCCTGACCGGTGATGCCAGTAATAATGGAAGTCTTCATCATCCCCTCAAACTCGTTCCAACATAACGATCCAACACATGCAATTCGTGTCGCTGGTTCTCTGACTTGTCAGCAAAACCGGGCATTCGACGCGCCCTGCTCTACACTTTCCCGGCAAGCATCACGGCACTCTGCGACCACGACAGGAACGGCATCCCGGTCGAGGCCGGAACCGTACCCGCCTCGCGGCGCATCAGCCACTCGCGCACGGCGTTTGCCAGATCCGCCGATTTGCCGGCCTGGAAATACCATGCATGTTCGCCGGCCACTTCACGAAAAACCGGAATGTCGCGCGCGATGATCGGCACGCCGTGCAGGGCTGCCTCGATCAATGGAAGCCCGAAACCCTCGCCGGTGGACGCGGCGATCAGGCAACCGCTCGCTGCATACACCTTCTCGAGAAACTCGTCGCTGATGCTCTCCAGCCAGAACAGCCGGCGATCCCGTTCAGCATGGGCACGCAAGCGGCTCGCCAGCGCATCCATCATCCACCCCTGCTTGCCGACGATCACCAGATTCGCGTCGACGCCGCTCGACCACAGCTGCTCGAACGCCTCCAGTACCTGCGCATGCCCCTTACGAGGCTCCAGGGTGCCGACCATCAGGAAACTCGGCCGCGCCGCCAACGCCTCCAGCACGCTTGCCGCATTTTTCGGCATGCCGGTGGTCGGGACGGAGTTCGCGATATCCGCGCCCAGATGGAACCAGTTCAGCGCGAACGAACGCTGGCGCACGATCTTGCGCCCGGTCATCCATTCCTCGAACTCGTCCGCCACCGCCTTCGAAATGCACACTGCGCCATCGCTTTCGGCGACAACGTCCAGCCAGCGCACGAAGTGGTCGACGACGTGCTGCTCGAAATGGTTGTCCCGCAGCGGCAGGAGATCGTAGACCACGAACTTGACCCGCACGCCCTGGTCGCGCATCTTCTGATAGAAGCTCGCGTAGTGCGGCACGACCGCCGGTGCGAGATCGAGCCCGAGAAAGACGTCGCCGACGCCATATTCCATCGCTTCGTCGCGCTGCTGACTGTCATCCTGCCCAAGGAAACGGGCCATGTATTTTCGCGCGTAACGATACGGCTGGTCCGCAGTCGCATACACGGGCTCCAGACGATATCCGTCGGGCGGATTCGACAACCACTCTCGAAGAATACTGCGGACTACCCGCTGAATGCCGCTCTTTGCATCGCGCTGCACCAGTTCGGAGATATCCACCAGCAGTTGCCGAGTGTCGTCCGCGCCTTCGAGCAGCCGGGCCTTGAGCGCCGTCGAACTTTCCTCGAGCGTCGACCACGAGATGTTTTCCGGCCTGGGGTGCTGCCCCGCCCTGTACAGTACGAGCCATTGCGTCAGTGCCGCACTCAACTGCTCGGCCGAATCGCCGCTGAAATAGTACGCACCCTCTCCCGCCACCTCGCGGAACACCGGAATGTCGCGCGCAATGACAGGGATTCCATAGTAAGCCGCTTCGATCAACGACAGGCCAAAACCCTCGTTGACGCTCGCCGCAACGAGTCCGCTCGCCGCCTTGTACAGACTGACCAGGTAATTGTCGTCGATACCCGCGAGCCAGAACAGGCGCCGGCCGAATTCGGGATGCGCATGCACCTTCTTCGCGAACGCCTCCATCTTCCAGCCCAGACGACCGACGAAGGTCAGACAGACATCCTCACCGGCCGCCCACTGCAGCTCGACCGCTGCCAGCAACTGCTCCTGTTGCTTGCGCGGCTCGATCGTCGATACGCACAACAAACTGGGGCACCGCTTCATCGCGGCGAGCACGGCAGACGCGTCGGCCGGCAACGCACCGGCTTCAGCTTCCTGAAATTCGACGCCGCTGTGCACGCACGACGTTCGGAACGTCGACGAGGTCGGCGTCTTGCTCTCGCGAATCCATGCGTTCAGCGCATCCGCGGTCGCCTGGGACACGCAGATGGCGCCGTCCGTCGCGGCGATTGTCGCGAGCAGCTTCTCGTGCATGACCTTCAAGTTCGGATCGAAGAAGTGCTCCGGAAACTCGATCGGCAACAGATCGTGAACCAGAAACTTGACGAGCACGCCTTGCCTTCGGAGCGTCTGATAGAACTCGGCCTGCGCGATCTGCACGGAATGCTGCATGTCGAGCCCGAAGAAAACGTCGCCGCGCTGCCATTGCACCGGGCTGTCCGCGACGGTCTCGTCCGATGCCGCGCCGAGGAATTTCTGGGTGAAGCGCCGCGCGTACTGATACCCGTCGCCCGACGTCGCATACACCGGCTCGATCCGGTAGCCCTCGGGCGGATCGTTGAGCAGACAACGCAGATGATTCCGCACGACCCGCTGCACGCCCGTGCCGGCATCGTTGTGGCAGAACTCCGATACATCGACGAGGATCTGGCGGACGCGGCCAGACTTCTGATTCTGGGCCAGACAGTCGGCCAGCGGCACCAGCAGGTCCGAATCGTTTGCTCCGGCGGCTTTCGCGGCGATCAACTTGAGCAGACGCTCCTGCTCGCTGGATCGTTCGATCCAGGATTTCGCGGCGGGCCGATCGAGCTTTTCCCATGCGTCGATCGCGCGGCGGGCAACCGCCTCCCACGAGAATTTCGTCGCTTGCGTGAGACCGTGTTCGCGCAATTGCTCGCGGAAGTTCGCGTCGGTCAGCACCTGCGCGATCTTGCGGGAAATCGCGGACGTATCCAGCGGATCGAACATCGCGTCCTGCCAGCCCATCACTTCCGGCAGGCTACCGGCATCCGCACAGATGACCGGCACGCCGCAGGCCATCGCTTCGAGCGCGGGCAACCCGAAGCCTTCATGCCACGAAGGAAACACGAACGCTTCGCAAATCGCGTACAGCGCATGCAGGTCATCGTCGCTCACGTAGCCCGTGAACTTCAGTTCGACATCGGTGACGCCGAACTGTTGTGCATGTCGACGCAACTCGGCGATCACGCCTTCGGGAATCTTGCCGACGAGTACCAGTTGAACGCGAGCGCGAATGTCCTTCGCCAGTAGCGAATAGGCCTCGATCAAGCGCGGCAGGTTCTTGCGTTCGTCCGCGCCGCCCGTGTACAACAGGAACGCATCGTTGATTCCGAATTGCCGACGCAGGCGATTCGCCTCCGCGGCATCGATCGAGAGCGGCTTGAACGAATCCTCGATAGCGGAAGAAACCGCGATGATCCGCTCGGCCGGATAGTCCAGATATTCGATACCTTCCTGGCGCGAGAATTCGGAATTCGACAGCAGAAGCGCGGCCTTTTTCAGGTAATCGATTTTCCGGTAATAGTGGCGCGCCGTGACCGGATGCGGATCGAGGTAACGCTTCGCATGAACGAGCGGAATGAGGTCGTGCAAAGTCACGGTGACCGGGGTGGCCCGATCGAACTGCCCGATGCTCGACACACCGTACCCCGTGACCCCCTCGAACAGGCTGCCGACGTGAACGACGTCAGGCTCCAGGCTCGACAGGAACGCTTCCCAGCTCAACTCGGCGATCTCGCGACGTGCGATGTTGTCGTCGCTGATTTCCTCGACAGGCCCCACGGCCTGCCAGACACGGATGTTCTCCTGCGGCAGCAGCCCCTCGAATTCCGCCCGAATCGCATCGATGGAATCGGACATCATGCCGCTCAGCGCCAGAACGACCTCGTGCTCGCCGCGCACGCGCGCGACGCCCTTCGCAAAACCCAGTACGTAGCGGCCGATTCCGCGGAATCGGCTTTCTGTCTGCGCACCCTGCATGTCGATAACAATGCGCATCAGTTCTTCTCCTGCTTCAGCCGGTCGAATTCAGCGACCAGGCTGGCGTGAATGCGATTCGCATGCGCGTCCAGATTGTCGATACGAATATGCGTCGACGCGGTGCCGACGGGCTGGCTGGCCGCCGCGGCCGCCACGTACGGCACGAGACGCGCCTTCAGGCCCGGCACGCGATTGAGCACGGCCACCGTGAGCCGGCGTAGCGCGGGCTGCCGGTACGCGTAGCGCACCACCCGCTTCACCTGCTGCTTCACGGTCCGCTTGAGCGGCCCGAGCCCCTTGCCGCGCAGGCCGAGGCTCACCCACCGCAGCGGCGCGGTGACGCGCCACGACGTGCTCCGATAGACGGCCTGCAGATGCGCATGGGTCTGCCGGGCCACGGCCTGCTCGTGCTGCGCACGCGCCTCGGCCTCGTGCAGCTTGCTCTCGGCCAGTGCGAGCTGCGCCTCGAGCTGCCGGCACCGATCCTCGACATGCAGCAGTTGCGTATCGACGACCCGCGAGCTGGCCAGCCGGGCCAGTTCCTCGGCATGCTGCGCGCGCGCTTCGACCTCGCGCAGCACTTGCTCCGCCAGCACGCGCTGTTCTTCGGCGAACCGGCTGCGATCCTCGGCGAGCTGCAACCGCCCTTCCGCGAGCCGCAGTTGACCTTCTATGGATTGAAGCCGCGCGCCCATTTGCTGCACGCGACCGCCGATCTGCGAAACGTCCGACGTCAGCCGGGTTTCGTAGCGCTGGATCAGCGTATCGATCGTCAGCCCGTATTCCGCGCCGAACGCTTCGTCGAATGCGCCCTCGGTCGATTCCACGTCCTTCTGCGCGACGATCGCATAGTCGGGGCTCGCGCCGCGCACGATGTCGAGGAACTGAACCGGCGTCGCGGCATCGCGCAGTTCCGGCGATTCCTGCAGACGGACCACCTTCACGCGATCGAAGCCCGCATGCTCGGCGACGAACGACAGCAACAGCGGCGGAATCGGCTTCTGGTGTGACGGATCCATGTAGAAATTGGTCGTCGCCACCGAGATGTTTTCCGGATTCGGCGTCTCGAGAATCAGCAGGCCTCCCGGCTTCAGCACGCGCAGCGCTTCGCGGACGATCACGCCCAACTGCTCGAAGCTCACGTGTTCGACGACGTGAAACGCCGAGATCAGCGCGTGGCTATCCGATTCGAGCGACGCGAGATACGCGATCGCATCGCCCTGCTGGACCGGCAGCCCGCGCTCGCGGCAGGCTTCCAGCATGTCCGCGTCGAGATCGACCCCCATCGGTTCGAACCCGGCCTCGGCCATCAGCTCCAGCCACTCGCCGCGGCCGCACCCCAGGTCGAAGGTCTTCCCGCCCGGATAACGCGCCGCGAGCGGCTCAAAGAAGGGCGAGTAGTTCGTCAGCCGGCTTTTGATCAGCTTGCGCGATCCCCGATACCGATCTTCAAACGCACGATAAAAACTATCCACTATGGCAAGCTCCGCACCGTCGTCGGCAACCAGGCTACGCCGACGAAGTCTTGCATTTTGATGTTGACGACGTTGAACACCAGCGCGCGGTCGCGCCACTGGTAGTTGTTGGCAAGATGGGCGTCGCCCGTGTGCAGCGCGACCGCGACCGAATAACTGCCGACGCCGAGATTGGCCGTGAATTCAAAGCGCAACTCGATCGCCTGTCCCGCGTCGAGACCGACCAGCACCTGCTTCAGGTGATACGTGTTCGTGCCGAACACCGTCTGCCCGAGCCGGTCCTTGATCATGTAGCCGACCACCAGCTCGGGGATCGCCTCCACGCACCGGACCTTGACGCGCAACGCGACCGACTGCCCTACACCCGCAACCTCGATGGGTTGACCGGATTCGTCCAGCAGCTCGACCGCGTCGATCACGGCCTCGCCGGTGCCGGACACGGTCTGCACCGCGCCGCTCTCGAGCTTCTCCTGCCGGACCTCGTGATCCTTGCGGTCGGCCAGCATCGCGTTGTAGTAGTCCATGACCACTTCCGGCGGCCCTTCCATCTCCAGCCGCCCCGCATTCAGCAGGATCGCGTGATCGCAGATCGCCTGGATCGCCGCCTTGTCGTGCGCGACGATCAGCAGCGTCGTGCCGAGCTTGCGGAACTCGCGGATCCGGTCGAAGCTCTTGTGCTGGAAATACGCGTCGCCGACCGACAGCGCCTCGTCGACGATCAGCACGTCGGGCCGCCGCGCGGTCGCGACGCTGAATGCCAGACGCACCTGCATGCCGCTCGAATACACGCGCACCGGCTGGTCGATGTATTCGCCGATTTCGGCGAACGCCTCGATTTCCGGCATCAGCGCGAGCAGTTCGTCGACGGAATAGCCGAGCAGTTGCCCGGCCATCATCACGTTCTGGCGCCCGGTGAAGTCCGGATGGAACCCCATCCCGAGTTCCAGCAGAGCGGCGACGCGGCCGGTCATGGTCACGCTGCCGACGCTCGGCTGCGTGGTCCCGACGATCATCTTCAGCAGCGTGCTCTTGCCCGCGCCGTTGATGCCGATGATGCCCAGCGCCTCGCCGGCCTTCACCGAGAAACTCACGTCACGCAGCACCCAGTGCAGCGTGTGATGCTGCTTGCGGCGCGGGTCCATCCATTCGACGAGACGCGACCAGCGCGTCGGATACTGCTTGTAGGCCTTGCCCAGATTGGTAACGGTAATGGTGCCCATCAGAGTTCATCCACCATTTCGCCCGCATGCTTGCGGAACAGGCTGAAGCCGAGCAGGCACAGGCCGACGCCCAGCGCCGTCACGAACCAGAGCTGCGACCAGTCGGGCCACCTGGCCTGCATCATCACGACCTGGAACGCCTCGACCAGCGATGCCATCGGGTTGAACTGCATGCCGGCCTGGATCCGCTTGGGCAGGATGTCGACCGAATAGACGATCGGCGTCAGCCAGAACCAGAAATTCAGCACGATGTTGAAGAACTGCCCGACGTCGCGGAAGAACACGTTCAGCACGCCGAGCGTGATCCCCAGGCCGATCGCGAACAGCGTCAGCACGATCAGCAGCGGAACGACGGCCACGAACACCACGCCGGGGAAGTTGCCGGTGACCAGCAGGAACACCACGAACAGCCCGAACACGATCGCGAAGTTGATCAGCGAGTTCGCCACCACGATCACCGGCAGACACAGCCGGGGAAAGTTCAGCTTCTTGATCAGGTTGGCGTTCTCGATGAACGCGTTCTGCGCGCGACTGACGATCTCGACGAACATCCCCCACGGCAGCACCCCCGCGCACAGGTGAATGCTGTACGCGAAACTGCTGTCGACGCCCGGCAGCCGGGCGTGCATCACCCGCGAAAAGATCACCGTATAGACGACGATCATCGCGAGCGGGTTGATGACGGTCCACGCGGCGCCCAGCAGGGAATTACGGTACTTGGACTGGAATTCCCGCTTGACGCTCCCCAGGATGAAGCCGCGATACGACCACAGGGCTCTCAGCATGCCCAGCATCAAGCCCTCCCGTACACATCTTGGAAACGAACGATGTCGTCCTCCCCGAGGTATTCGCCGCTCTGCACCTCGATCATCACGAGATCCAGCACGCCCGGATTCTCGAGACGGTGCTTGTGGCCGGCCGGGATATAGGTGGACTCGTTGGTGCGCACGAAGATTTCGCGGTCGCCGTTGACGACCTTGGCCATCCCCGACACGACGATCCAGTGCTCGCTGCGGTGATGGTGCATCTGCAGGCTCAGGCTCGCGCCCGGCTTGACCTCGATGCGCTTGATCTTGAAGCGCGGCCCCTCCTCCAGCACCGTGTAGGTACCCCACGGCCGGCTCACGGTGCGATGCAACTTGTACGCATCGTGATTGCGCTTCTTCAGCCGGGCGACGACCTGCTTCACGTCCTGCGCGCGATCGGGATGCGCGACCAGCAATGCGTCCGGCGTATCGATGATCATCAGATCGGCCACGCCGACCGCCGCGACCACGCGATCCGGACTTTGCACGTAGGTATTGCGGCTATCGACGAAGATCGCATCGCCGACGACGCGGTTGCTGTCCTGATCCGGCGCGACCAGGTCGCGCACCGCGCCCCAGGAGCCGATGTCGCTCCAGCCGAAGCTGGACGGCACCACCGCCACGTTCGACGAGCGCTCCATCACCGCGTAGTCGATCGAAATGTCGGGCATCTTCTGGAACGATTCGGCCGGAATCTCGAGCATCTGCGCGGTTGCCTTGTCGGCCTGCAGCGACGCCCAACATGCTTCGGCAGCCGCCGCGACGTCCGGCGCGTGACGGGCCATCTCGTCGAGAATGGCGCCCGCAGAGAAGCAGAACATGCCGGAATTCCACAGATAATTGCCCGTCGCCAGGTATTCGGCAGCCTTCGCCGCATCGGGCTTCTCGACGAAACGCCGCACGACCCGGCCATTGCCGATCTGCTCGCCGGCCTCGATGTAGCCGAAGCCGGTATCCGGGCACGTCGGCACGATGCCGAACGTCACCAGCTTGCCCTGCTTCGCCAGTTCGACCGCGCTTGCGACAGCCGCGGAGAATCCTTGCTGATCCTGCACCAGATGATCGGCCGCGAGCACCAGCATCAGCGCATCGCGCCCGTACTTTTCCGCCACGTGGTGTGCCGCCATCGCGACGGCGGGCGCCGTGTTCCGGCCGGACGGCTCGAGCATGAATACGCCGGATTGCTGATCATCGAGCGCCGCGCAGACGAACTCGTCCTTGCTCATGAAGTAGTAGTCGCGATTCGTGACCGTCAGCAGCTCCGCGCATGCCGACTCGGCATCTTGGCCGACCGCCGCGGCTGCCCGTCGGTACGTCTTCAGCAACAGGCTCTCGCCATCGGCAAGCTTCATGAACGGCTTGGGATGCCCTTCGCGGGAGACGGGCCAAAGCCGCGTACCAGCACCACCGGACAGGATGACGGGGATTAACATCACATTCACTCCAGATTTAGTATCCGCTGGCGAAGCCAATGCCTTCGCCACTTACATCAAACCACCACCGGCGTGCCTGCCGGCCGGTCGCGACCGGCCGGACCAAGCGGGGATTATAGCCGGCGAACTGCCGCCTTCGGAACCGGTCGGGCGCCGGGAACCGCCGCCACGCAAGGCCCGGGCGCCCCTGCCGGGCGATCGGGCTGCCCGGCTTGCGCCGGCAGGGACAAACGCGTCGCACCCGCCGAGCGGGCCTTACCGGACGACCACCTCGACATCGCCGAACACGCCCGATCGACCGTCGTCGAGCCACGCGACGCCCTCCTGAACCAGGGTCAACCGCAGCACGTAGCGCCCGGCGGCAGCCGGCGCCACGACCGACACCAGCAGGTCCTGCGCGTCGCCCGGCATCATGGAGGCCTTCAGCCTCGTTCGTTCGCCGTCGAACACCACGACCTGCGAGCGCGTGCGGTCGAGCCAGTGATACGACGCGTGCACCGGAGTCGGCGCCCGGCTGGCCAGCTGAAAGTTCGACCGGTTGGACAGGCGAACGCGCACCGAAAACGACGCGCCCGCGGCAACCGTCGACGGCGCGTCGAGCACCGTCACCGCGATTTCGGCCTTTGCCTGCGCCGAAAGCGGCGCGTGCCAGGAATTCTTGCGCAATGTGTCGGATTGCTCGAAACGCTCGATCAGCAACGCGCGAACCATATCGCCAAGGCGCTCTTCGAACAGTGCGCAACCCCACGCATAGAGTTCCTGGTCGAGGGCAGTCAGCTCGTTGATCGCGTCGACTTCCTCGAACGACAACTCGTGCATGACCGGCCGATCCGACGACGTGTTGAGCCGCGGCGTCGCGAACCTCGGACAGAAGTTCATCGAATAGGCGAGCAGGTTCATCGAGTCGCGCATGCGCTCGGTGATGCCGAAGAACGCGAACGATTCGAGCCGCTTTTTCGCGCGGTCGAGCAACGCCCGGTCGTGCCGGCGCGATGCGTATTCCTTGACCGCCTCGCGACCGTAGCCGATCGGATCGCGCATCAGCTTCTCGTAGTCGAAGTCGGCCGCGAGAAAGAGGGTCTGCGTATTGACGATGTCCCAGTTCGTGTCAGGATCCCGAACGAAATCCAGCAACGACCACTTCTCGTCGTTCATCCGCCGATGACGATACGTATCGTCGTGGCGCTGCGCATGCAGATACCACGACACCGTTCGCTGCACCGGATCCCGCAGCATCGTGAGGTGGGTCAGGTTTCGTCCGACGAACGACTCGATGCCGTGCCAGTGATGTCCGCGAAACAGCCGGTACCTGTCGACGGATTCCCGCGGCAGCGCGAACAGCTCCTCGAGGACCTGCGCCGGGCACACGTCTTCCCTGTCGTACTGATCCTCGAGGAAAGAAATGAGCGACGATCCTCCCGTTTTGGGAATATGAAGGAAATAAACCGGATCCGTATGCATTGTCACCAATCGAAAATGAGAGTCGCGGCAAAACCGCCCAACCCGCGCCCCTCGTACACCCCCAACCCTTGAATCACTCGGCCAGACACAGTTGCAGCGCATCGCGCCAGTCCGGCATCCGCAGACCGAACGTTGCGGTCAGCTTGTCCAGCGCCAGCCTCGAATTGGCCGGTCGCTTCGCCGGCGCCGGGTAGTCGCTCGACGCAATCGGCACAACCGTCGGCACGCGTCCGGCCATCGCGGTCGCGAAGATCGCGTCGGCAAAGCCGCACCACGAAGTCGCGCCGGCCGACGTGAGGTGATATACGCCCGTGCGATGCGCCCACCAGTGCGCGTCGGCTGTCGCCGCGCCCTGCGCGACGATGTGTGCCGTGGCGGCGGCAATGGTGTTCGCCCAGGTCGGTGCACCGACCTGATCGGCGACGATGCTCAACGCCGGGCGCTCGGCGCCGAGCTTGAGCATCGTCTGCAGGAAATTCCTGCCGCGCCGGCCGTACACCCAGCTCGTGCGCAGAATCAGATGCGCGCAGCCGGTGGCCGCGATCGCCTGCTCGCCTTCCAGTTTCGTCGCGCCGTACACGTTCACGGGATTCGTCGCGTCTCTTTCCGTGTACGGGCTCGCCTGCGTGCCGTCGAACACGTAATCGGTCGAGTAATGAATCAGCGTACCGCCGATGCGCGCCAGTTCTTCCGCGAACACGCGCGGCACGTCGGCATTCAGCCTCCGCGCGGCGTCGATGTCGGTCTCGGCCTTGTCCACCGCGGTATACGCCGCCGGGTTCACGATCAGCGACGGCTTCAGCTCGCGCACGACGGCCCGCACGCGATCGAGATCGGACAGGTCGAGCATCGACCTGTCGCACGGCACCACGCGGCCGAGCCCCTGCAGCGTACGCAGCAACTCGAATCCGACCTGGCCGCTTACCCCCGTCACGAGGATCGTCGGCTGACGATGGCCGCCGTCACGCATAGACTTCGGCCTCGTTCAGCCGCTTGCCTGCCGCGTCCTTCGCCGCCAGCACCGGCTCGCCGTCGAACGGCCATTGAATGCCGATCTCCGGATCGTTCCACAGCAGGCTGCGCTCGTGTTCCGGGAACCAGTAGTCGGTCGTCTTGTACAGGAATTGCGCGGACTCGGACAGCACCACGAAGCCGTGCGCGAAGCCCGGCGGCACCCACAGCTGACGGTGGTTGTCGGCCGACAGCGTCACGCCGACCCACTTGCCGAAATTCGGCGAACTGCGCCGGATGTCGACCGCGACGTCGAACACTTCGCCTTCGACCACGCGCACGAGCTTGCCCTGCGCGTGTTCGATCTGGTAGTGCAGCCCGCGCAGCACGCCCTTCGCCGAACGCGAATGGTTGTCCTGCACGAATTCGACGCCGGTCTCGACGAGTTCCGCGAATTCGCGGCCGTTGAAGCTCTCGTAGAAATAGCCGCGCGCATCGCCGAACACCTTCGGCTCGATGACCCTGACTTCAGGAAGCGCCGTTGCCGTTACCTGGATAACCATGCGACCTGATTCGTGAGAAGGTTCCGGAGATACTGCCCGTAAGCGTTCTTCGACAGCGGCTGCGCGAGCTTCAGCACCTGCTCTTCGTCGATCCAGCGCTTGCGGTACGCAATCTCCTCGGGACACGCGACCATGAGCCCCTGCCGCTTCTGCAGCGTCGCGATGAAGCTTGCCGCCTCGATCAGCGAATCGTGCGTGCCCGTGTCGAGCCATGCATAGCCGCGTCCCATGATCTCGACGTTCAGCGCGCCGTCCGCGAGATAGCGCGAATTGACGTCGGTGATTTCGAACTCGCCGCGCGGCGACGGCTTGATGTCGGCCGCGATGTCGCACACACGGTTGTCGTAGAAGTAGAGACCGGTGACGGCGTAGTTCGAACGCGGTTTTGCCGGCTTCTCTTCGATCGACAGCGCGCGGAATTCTTCGTCGAATTCGACGACGCCGTAACGCTCCGGATCGTGCACGTGATACGCGAACACCGTCGCGCCCGCGTCCTGTGCGTCCGCGCGCTCGAGCTGCTTCGCCAGATCGTGCCCGTAGAAGATGTTGTCGCCGAGGATCAGCGCCGACGGGTCGTTGCCGACGAAATCGCGGCCGATCACGAACGCCTGCGCGAGGCCGTCAGGCGACGGCTGCACGGCGTACTGAATGTTCATCCCCCACTGGCTACCGTCGCCGAGCATCGATTCGAAGCGCGGCGTGTCCTGCGGCGTCGAGATGATCAGCACATCGCGAATGCCGGCGATCATCAGCGTCGACAGCGGGTAATAAATCATCGGCTTGTCGTACACAGGCAGCAGTTGCTTCGACACTGCGTGCGTGATCGGATACAGCCGGGTGCCGGATCCGCCGGCCAGAATAATGCCCTTGCGTGCCATGTCCGTTGCCCTTACGCGCGATGCGCGTAGTTTGTTGCGACCCATTTCCGGTAGTCGCCGGACAAGACTTCGTCGACCCAGGCCTGATTGCCGAGATACCAGTCGACCGTCTTCGCGAGGCCGGTCTCGAACGTCTCGGCGGGCTTCCAGCCGAGTTCGCGCTCGAGCTTGCGCGCGTCGATCGCATAACGGCGATCGTGACCGGGACGGTCGGTGACGTACGCGATCTGGTCGCGATACGAACCGGCCGCCTTCGGACGCGCCTGGTCGAGCAGGTCGCACAGCGTATGAACGACTTCCAGATTCGTTTTCTCGTTCCAGCCGCCGACGTTGTACGTTTCGCCGGTCCGGCCGCGGGCGAGGACTTCGCGGATCGCCGAGCAATGGTCGCCGACGTACAGCCAGTCGCGCACGTTCTGGCCGTCGCCGTACACGGGCAGCGACTTGCCGGCGAGCGCGTTCGCGATCATCAGCGGAATCAGCTTCTCGGGGAACTGGTATGGACCGTAGTTGTTCGAACAGTTCGTGGTCAGCGTCGGCAGCCCGTATGTGTGATGGTAGGCACGTACGAGATGATCGGAACCGGCCTTCGTCGCCGAGTACGGGCTGTTGGGCGCGTACGGCGTCGTTTCGGAGAACTGCGGATCGGTCGACGACAGCGAACCGAACACTTCGTCGGTGGAAACATGCAGGAAGCGGAACGCGCCCTTGCCCGCGGCATCGAGATCGTTCCAGTACGCGCGAGCAGCTTCGAGCAGCGCGAACGTGCCGACGACGTTGGTCTGCACGAAATCGGCCGGGCCGTGGATCGAGCGATCGACATGACTCTCGGCGGCGAAATGCACGACGGCGCGCGGCTTGTGTTCGTCGAACAGCGCGCGCAGCGCGGCGCCGTCGCAAATGTCGACACGCGCGAACACGTGTTTCGGACTCCCGTCGAGCGACTGCAGCGTGCGGAGGTTGCCCGCATAGGTCAACTTGTCGACATTGAGCACGGCTTCGTCGGATTGACGCAGCCAGTCGAGTACGAAGTTGGCACCGATAAAACCCGCGCCGCCCGTCACCAGGATCATGAGGCTCCCTTAAGTCATACACGGCAGGCCTCGAGCACGTGCCGCCACAGATTCGGAAAGCGACGACGCCTGCTCGCGCGTCACTTAAGGCGGGAATTCTAACTGTTCACCGAGATTGCCAAAGTCATGAAATGCTAATTTTGTCTGGGAAGAGTCGATTATAGGAAGCGGCATTGCGCAAAAGCCATGCCGCTAACAACTTGAAACAGTGCTCCGAACCCGCAGAGCCACCAAAACTTCTTGCCAAATCAATAGGTTAAACTATCAGACGACGACGCATGCGGCTGCCCTGCCACCATGTCCGCTTTTCACTCGGCAATAGGTTTTGTAACAACTTTCCGCTCATGACCCGCACCCCCATCGCCATTGGCGACATTCAAGGCTGTCATTCTGCTTTCCAGTCGCTCTTCGAAGAGCTTTCAGCTCCGATCGATACGCCTTTCTGGATCGCGGGCGACGTCGTCAACCGTGGACCGGACTCGCTCGCCGCACTGCGCGCGCTCGTCGAACTGGGTCCGCGCGCGACCGTCGTGCTCGGCAATCACGACCTCCATCTGCTCGCGGTGTCCGCAGGCATTCGCACCGAACGCCCGGGCGACACCATCGGCGAAATCCTCGACGCCCCCGACGCCGACGCGCTGCTCGACTGGGTTCGCCACCGTCCGTTCGCGCACTTCGAAAACGACATGCTGATGGTCCATGCAGGCGTGCTGCCGCAATGGGACACCACGCTCGCGCTCGAACTCGCGGACGAACTGCAACGCGCGCTGCGCGCCCCTGACTGGCGCGAAACGTTACAAAACCTGTACGGCAACGAGCCAAACCAATGGCGCCCGGATCTGAAGAAGCGCGACCGGATGCGCGTCGCGTTCAACGCGTTCACGCGCTTGCGGTTCTGCACGCCGGACGGTGCGATGGAGTTCAAGGCGAATGGCGGCCCCGACAGCGCGCCGCCCGGCTACCTGCCGTGGTTCGACGTGCCGGGTCGCCGCACGCAGGACGTGACGGTCGTGTTCGGCCACTGGGCCGCACTCGGCCTGATGCTGCGCGACAACATCGTCGCGCTGGATTCGGGATGCGTATGGGGGAATCAGTTGTCGGCCGTGCGACTGACGGCCGATCCGGCACAGCGTACGGTCACGCAGGTACAGTGCGAAGCGTGCCGCTCGCCCGGCGGCGAGTAACCCGCGCAGCTCGCGCGGGTACAACGATGCTTCAGATCTCGCGCCCCGGCACCGGCTCGTCGGGCGTCGCGTCGTGCGGCGCACCGGCGCCGACTTCAGTCACCGGATAGGCGTGCGCCTCCAGCTCCGCGAGCGACTCGGGCGACGGCTTGCCGACCTTCGCCTGCAACGTCTCGAGCGCGGCCGCGATCGCGTCGCGCGCGGCGGCGGATGTGGTGCGGCGATCGCCGCCCGGCGGGATCGGATCGCACACGTACAGATGCACGACCAGCGGGCCGCCGCGCAACACCATGTCGAGCGACTTCCCGAGCGACAGGTCGCCCGTATAAGCCGGCGCGACCGACTGCCGCTGCTGCGCGTCCTCGTACATCAGGCAGATCGGCTGCACCGCGCAGCCGGCCGACACCGCCGACTGAAACAGGTTCGCATGGAACGGCAGCAGCGCCTGCCCGTCCGACGTCGTGCCTTCCGGGAACACGCACATCAAGCCGCCGTTGCGCAGGCGCGCGGCCATCTCGTGCATGATCCGCATCGCTTCGGTGCGCTTTTCACGCTGCAGGAACACGGTATCGAGCTTCTCGGCGAGCCAGCCGACGACCGGCCACTGACGCACCTCCGCCTTCGACACGAACGGCGTCGGCCGCCACGCATTGATTGCGTAGATGTCGAGCCACGACACGTGATTGCCGACCACGAGCGCGCTCGCATCAAGCCGCGCGCCGTCGTTGTGGACGACGATGCGCATCCCGCAGATCCGCAACATCCTGATCGACCAGCGACGAGTCATTTCGGCGCGCCGTGCGGGCGTCACGCGCGAAAAGCACAGCGCGACGGTCGCCATGCCGCGCAGCAGGTGAACAACGAGACGCAACTTGCGAAGAGCGGTCATGGCGAAGATCCGGCGTGGTTCAGTGGCGCTCGAACGCGACCTGCCCTGCCACGAGCGTCGCACGCACGCAGCCGGGCAGTTCGTAGCCGAGGAACGGCGAGTTGTGGCCCTGGCTCTTCAGCGCGCGCGGCTCCACGCGCCAGTGCGCGCGCGGATCGAACACGCACAGGTCGGCCGCGCTGCCTTCGGCCAGACGGCCGGCCGGCAGTTGCAGCACGTCGGCCGGTGCGGCCGTGATGCGGCGCAGTGCCTGCGCGAGCGGCGTGCCGGTTTCGTCGGCCCACTTCACGGTAAGCGACAGCAGCAGTTCGAGGCCCGTTGCACCGGGCGTCGCTTCGGCGAACGGCAGCAGCTTCTCGTCGTCGTCGACCGGCGTGTGATCGGAGCAGATCGCATCGATCGTGCCGTCGGCGAGCGCCACGCGGATCGCTTCGCGATCGCGCTCGCTGCGCAGCGGCGGGTCGAGCCGGAACTGCGAATCAAAGTAGCCGATATCGACGTCGATCAGGTGCACGTGATTCACGCCGACGTCGCACGTCACCGGCAGCCCTTCGGCCTTTGCCTCGCGCACGAGCGCGAGACCGGCCGCCGACGACAGGCGTGCAAGGTGCACGCGCGCGCCCGTCACGCGCATCAGTTCGAAGATGGTGTGCAGCGCGATCGTCTCGGCGGCGACCGGCACACCGGACAGCCCGAGCCGCGACGCGAGCGCGCCGCTCGCGGCAACGCCGCCGCGGCCGATGAACGCGTCGAGCGGACGCAGCCACGTCGTGTAGCCGTAGGTGCTCGCGTACTGCAGCGCGCGCAGCAGCACCTGCGTGTCGCGCACCGGCACGTTCGCATGCGTGAAGCCGACGCAGCCCGATTCGGTCAGCGCGACCATCTCGGTGATCACTTCGCCCTTGAGGCCGACAGTGAGCGCGCCGAGCGGATGCACGTTCGCCTGGTGCAGGTTGCGCGCGCGGAACTTGAGCATTTCGACGAGGCCCGGCTCGTCGAGCACGGGGTCGGTGTCCGGCGGGCACACGAGGGTCGTGACGCCGCCCGCGACGGCCGCGGCCATCTCGGACGCGAGCGTCGCCTTGTGCTCGTAACCCGGCTCGCGCAACCGCGCGCACAGGTCGACGAGGCCGGGGGCGACGATCAGCCCCGCCGCGTCGATCGTCTTGTCCGCGTTGAAACCGGCCGGCGCGGTGCCGAGCGCGGCGATCTTGCCGTCCGCGACGAATACGTCGGCCTGCCGTTCGGTGCCTGCGACCGGATCGATCAGCGTGCCGCCTTGGATATGAATCTTCATGCGCTGTCTGTGAATGCGTTGATTGCGTTGAATGCCTGAACAAGGATGCGCGAAAGCGGGCTCAGTCGCTGTTGCCGGCGACGATGCCCATCACCGCCATCCGCACGGCGATGCCGAACGTGACCTGGTTGAGGATCACCGATTGCGGGCCGTCGGCGACCTGCGAGTCGATCTCGACGCCGCGGTTCATCGGGCCGGGATGCATCACGATCGCGTCGGGCGCGGCGAGCGCGAGACGCTCGGGCGTCAGGCCCCAGGTCTTGAAATACTCCTGTGCGGACGGCAGCAGCGCGCCGCTCATCCGCTCGTTCTGCAGGCGCAGCATGATGATCACGTCGACGCCCTTCAGCCCTTCGTCGAGGTTGTGGAACACCTTCACGCCCATCTGCTCGAGACCGCCCGGCAGCAGCGTGCGCGGGCCGATCGCGCGCACTTCCGGCACGCCGAGCGTGGTAAGCGCATGGATGTCCGAGCGCGCGACGCGCGAATGCAGGATGTCGCCGACGATCGCCACGCGCAGCTTCGTGAAGTCGCGCTTGTAGTGACGGATCGTGTACATGTCGAGCAGGCCCTGGGTCGGGTGCGCATGACGGCCGTCGCCGGCGTTGATCACGTGCACGTGCGGCGCGCAGTGCTCGGCGATCAGGTATGGTGCGCCGCTCGACGCGTGACGCACGACGAACAGGTCGGCATGCATCGCCGACAGGTTGTTGATCGTGTCGAGCAGCGACTCGCCCTTGCTCGTCGACGACGCATTGATGTTCAGGTTCAGCACGTCGGCCGACAGGCGCGTCGCGGCGATCTCGAAGGTCGTGCGCGTACGCGTCGAGTTCTCGAAGAACAGGTTGAACACCGACTTGCCGCGCAACAGCGGCACCTTCTTCACCTCGCGGTCCGTCACGCTGACGAACTGCTCGGCCGTATCGAGAATATGGTTGACGATCGAGCGCGGCAGCCCCTCGATCGACAGCAGGTGTTTCAGCTCGCCGTTTTTCGTGAGCTGCGGGTTGCCCTTCAGGAAACCGTAGCGGAACCGCTCGGGGCTCGCGGCCGTCGCGGGATTGCCGGTGCGGCCAGTGGTGTCGGTGGTCATGGTGTGCGTGATTCCAACTATGCAAACGGGCCGCGGCATGAGCCGGCGGCCCGGGATACGGTTTCGCGGTTCGTTCAGGCGCCGTGCGCCTCGATGCGCAGCGTGAGCTGCGCGGCTTCGTCGCGCGCGAGCACGAGCGTCGCATCGGCCGGCACGTCGAGCGTGCCGCCCGCAAAGCGCGCGGCGACCGGCAGCTCGCGGCCGCCGCGATCGGCGAGCACCGCGAGCTCGACCGCGGCCGGACGGCCGTAGTCGAAGAGTTCGTTGAGCGCGGCGCGCACGGTGCGGCCGGTGTACAGCACGTCGTCGACCAGCACGATGCGCGCACCATCGACCTCGAACGGCAGCGCCGTCGGACTCGCCTGGCTGTGCAGCCCCTTTTTCGCGTAGTCGTCGCGATGCAGCGCGACGTTCACGACGCCGAACGCCGGCGCGCCGAGATCGCGCGCGAGGCGCTCGGCGAGCCATGCGCCGCCGCTGTGAATGCCGGCGAGGCGCGGGCCGCCCGGTTCGGCGAAGGCCGTGCCGTATGCGCCGCGGATCTGGTCGAGCAGGACGCGATAGAGCGCGTCGGCATCAATGGTGCTCATGGTCGGACAATTGGTCGAGATACTGTTGAAGGATGACGCGCGCGGCTTCCGCATCGAGGATCTCGGCCCGCGCGCGGCCGCGCACGTTGCGCTCGCGCAGCCCGGCCTCGGCCTCGACCGACGAATAGCGCTCGTCGACCCACGTGACGGGCAGCCCGAAGCGGCCGTTCAGCTGGTTGCCGAAGCGCCTGGCCTGCTGCGTCATCTCGTGCGGCGTGCCGTCCGGATGCATCGGCAGCCCGACGACGAGCGCGTCCGGCCGCCATTCGGCCAGCAGTTCGCCGACCGCGTTGAAGCGGTGCTCACGATTCAGGTTGGGAATCACGACGAGCGCCCGGGCCGAGCGCGTCAGCGCATTGCCGATCGCGACGCCGATCCGTTTCTCGCCGTAGTCGAACGCCATGAGCGTCGCATCGCGCGCGCTCGCGCCACTCATGCGTGCCCTGCTTCGCCGGACAGCATCGACGAGCTGACGCCGAGCAGGCCGAGCGCGGCTTCGAAGCGCTCCTCGGCCGGCGTGTCGAACACGATGCGGGGATCGGCGGCCACGGTCAGCCAGCCGTTGCGGGAAATCTCTTCCTCGAGTTGCCCTGCCCCCCAGCCCGCATGGCCGAGCGTCAGCAGGAAACGTTTCGGGCCGGTGCCCGTCGCGACCGCCTCGAGCACGTCCTTCGACGTCGTCATCTCGAGCCCGCCCTCGACCGACATCGACGAGTTGTAGTTCGCGCCCTCGACCGGCTCGTGCAGCACGAAGCCGCGCTCGGTCTGGACCGGGCCGCCGAAGTACACGGGAATATGCAGCAGCGGCTCGATGTCGAGCTTCAGGTCGATACGGTTGAACAGCGATTCGAGATCGATGTCGGTGGGGCGATTGATGACGAGGCCGAGCGCACCGCGCTCGCTGTGATCGCAAAGATAGACCACCGTTCCCGAAAACGTCGGATCCGCCATGTTCGGCATGGCGATCAGGAACTGGTTGGTGAGATTGATGCGATCGGAAGGCTTTGACATGGTTTGAATTTTAGCAAAGACGCCGCGACCTGACCGGGCCGCGATCAACAAGCAACGCCGCGCGACGCTGGCAACGACGCGCGCGGATCACACGGCACTCTAACACGCGCGCGGGCGCTGTCGGCAGCGTGTTGCCGGCCCGCGCGACAAGGGCCGCCGCCATGTATGCGCCCCGTTGCGGGTCAGGCCCGGTCGAGCGCCGCGCCGAGCGCGCCGGACGCCGCGGTCAGGTCCGGCGGCGCCGCCCGCCGCGATCTTCAGCAGCGCGGCGCGCAGCATGTCGAACGCGCGGGCGTGCGGTCGAGCCCGCCGTCGGCGAGCGGCGCGCCGTGCGCAGCGCGGCGCCACGCGAGCCCGAGCGTATCGGCCAGCAACGCCGCGTGGCCGAGCCCGAGCGCGCACGCGGCCGTCCCGACCCGATAGGCGGCGGCCGATGCGCGCCATGCGGCGCCCGCGTCGGCCCCGGCCGGAGCGGCGGTGAGATCGGCCATCGACGCGTCGGCCGTCTGCAGGAAATCCTCATAGGCATGTGCGTTCACGGTCACGACACCGAGCGTGCGGGTCGGCGCCGCCGCGATCGCGTCATGCTCGGCGCGGGCGGCACCGGCTTCCCACAGCGCCTCGGATGCCGGCGTGCCGGCGACGTGCCAGTCCACCGTCAGCCCGTAGTCGTGCAGCACATCGACGAGCGCGACATCCTCGGCGGCCGCGCCGAACAACGCGAAATCGCGCCACAGCAGCGCGAGCGTCTCGCGCACGAGCGCGGGCGGCGCACGGCGCCGGCCCCGCGCGTGCTCGCCGAGCAGCAGGTTGGTCCGCGCGAGAAAACGTCTCAGTTCGGGGGCGCCGCTGGCGCGCAGCGCGCGCAGGCACGCGGCGGCCAGCCGCCAGAAGTCGTACGGCACGCCGTCGGCCAGTGCGGCCAGGGTCGCATCGAGTTCGTCGAGTGCCGCGTCCGGCGTGCCCTGCGGCGTGCGCAGCACGGCGAGCAGCGCCTGTTCGTAGCGGGCGCGGGCGCGACTCGCGAAGGTGTCGGGCAACGCGCGCAGCGTCGCCTGCGGCACCGCGCGCCCGACGAGCGCGAGCGCATCGAGCGGCGCGCTCGCGTGCAGATCCGCCGCGCTTTGCACACGCAATGCACGGAAATGTTCGAAGAGAACCGGCGAGCAGGCCAGCTCGCGCAGATTGTGACGCGCGACGGCCGCGCGGAAATCGTCGAGCGCGACGCGCCAGGCGGCAGCCGTCGACTCGGTGGCGACCAGCGGCGCGGCGGCCGACAACTGACCCGCGAAACGGGCGGCCGGCAGCCAGCCAGCCTCCGCGAGCACCGCCGCGGCGGCCGCAAGCGGCGCTACCGCGTCGTCGCGACGCGCAAATGCGTCGGCGGCCGCCGCGAGTGACGCGTCGGCCGCGCGCACCGCCCCGCCGCGTGGGTTGGGCAGTGCATCAGGATAGGGAACGTTCGCCGGGTCGGCCGTCATGGACACGCGCGCCTGTCATCGTCAAGTCGCTCGCGCCGGCCGCGGCGCGCGAGCGCCGGGCAACCGCGAGGCCGGAGCGGTGTATCCGTGGGCCGGGATCCGGTCAGATCTGGACCATCTCGAAGTCTTCCTTGCGAGCGCCGCACTCGGGACACGTCCAGTTGATCGGGACGTCTTCCCAGCGCGTGCCCGGGGCGATGCCCTCTTCGGGCAGCCCCGCTTCTTCGTCATAAATCCAGCCACAAATCAGGCACATCCAGCTCTTGTATTCCATCTTAAGCCGCGTCGGGAAAGTCGGTAAATTCGGGAGCCATGATGGTACCGTGTCGGGGCCGGACTGCCTAGCAATCGCACTGGAGTACGGCAACTACGTTGCGCTGCGCTAAAAAATCCGTCGTGCGGGCCGGATTCCGCCGCATAATGGCTGCAAAGTGCGGCCTGCCGGGCAACACAGGGCCCGAAATGGCCCATTTCGCCTCGCCGTCCGCACCTCCGTCGCTTCCCCGTTTTTTTCTTGCCCCATTTTTCCATGTCCAGCAACGCCCCTCCGATCGTCCTCACCTTCGGCCTGTCCGATCCCACCGGCGGCTCCGGCCTCCAAGCCGATCTGATGACCCTGGCGAGCATGGGCTGCCACGGCGTGTCCGTCCTGACGGGCTATACCGTGCGCGACTCGGCTGCCTGCGACGAAGTGACCGGCCTCGATCCCGATGTCGTCGCCGCCCAGGCACGCATGCTGCTCGAGGACATGCCGGTCGCCGCGTTCAAGATCGGCGCGGCGACGCGTGCGGAAGTCGTGAGCGCGATCGCGGAAGTGGTCGCCGACTACGACGGCGTGCCGCTCGTGCTCGCGCCGGACTTCACGCTCGACGACGAGCACGTGCTCGCCGCCGACGACCTGCGCGAATCGATCGCCGACCTGCTCGCCCCGCAGACGACGCTGCTCGTTGCCGATTACGCGACGCTGATCGCACTCGCTCAGCCGGACGGCGATGCCGAAGCGCCGAATCTCGACGCGGCCGTATCGCACCTGCTCGCGCAGGGTTGCGAGTACATCCTGTCGTCGGAGACGGGCTCGCACCGGCTCGTCAACACGCTGTACGGCGAGGAAGGCCAGTTGCGCGAAGACATGTGGGATCGCTCGCCGCACCGGTTGATGGGCATCACCGACACGCTGGGCGCGGCGATCGCCGCGCTGCTCGCGAATGGCCAGGAACCGCCCGAAGCGGTGCGCGAAGCGCAGGAGTATCTGTATCAGGCCGTGCGCGACGCGTTCCGGCCCGGCATGGGTGCGTACCTGCCCGACCGGTTCTTCTGGGCCCGCAGCAACGACGATGCGGATACGCCGCCGGCCGTGAAGGCCGATCCGGCACCAAGGACGTCGCACCGGCACTGACGCACGCACGGCGGCCACATGCCGCCGCGCCGTCGAGCGCAGCGCACCATCGCGTCGGGGCGGCGCGTCCACCTCTTCTTTCGCGCACGCCGCGCATGGCGCGCGACCAATAAAAAAAGACCCGCATCGCTGCGGGTCTTTTCTTTTGGCTGGCGCGCGCATCGCTGCGCGCTCCGGACACCATCGACCGAAGTCGATTACATGTCCATGCCCATGCCGCCCATGCCGCCCGGCATGCCGCCCGGCATCGGTGCGTCTTCCTTCGGCAGTTCTGCGACAGCTGCGTCCGTCGTCAGCAGCAGGCCAGCAACCGAAGCTGCGTTCTGCAGTGCGGTGCGCGTGACCTTGGTCGGGTCGACGACGCCGGCTTCAACCATGTCGACGTACTCGCCCGTTGCTGCGTTGTAGCCGTAGTTGCCCTTGCCTGCAGCAACTGCCGCCACCACGACGCTGGCTTCTTCGCCACCGTTCGTGACGATCTGGCGCAGCGGCTCTTCCATTGCGCGCAGCACGATCTTGATGCCGGCGTTTTGGTCAGCGTTCGCGCCGGTCAGGCCTGCGATCGCGGTGCGAGCGCGGATCAGCGCAACGCCGCCGCCTGCCACGATGCCTTCTTCCACAGCTGCGCGCGTTGCGTGCAGTGCGTCTTCGACACGTGCCTTCTTTTCCTTCATTTCGACTTCGGTCGCAGCACCGACCTTGATCACTGCCACGCCGCCGGCCAGCTTGGCCACGCGCTCTTGCAGCTTTTCACGGTCGTAGTCCGACGTCGCTTCTTCGATTTGCGTACGGACCTGCTTCACGCGCGCTTCGATGCTTGCTGCTTCGCCTGCGCCGTCGATGATCGTCGTGTTTTCCTTGCCCACTTCGATGCGCTTCGCCTGGCCCAGTTCTGCCAGCGTTGCCTTCTCGAGCGTCAGGCCGGTTTCTTCCGCGATGACTTGACCGCCGGTCAGGATCGCGATGTCTTCCAGCATGGCCTTGCGACGATCGCCGAAGCCCGGCGCCTTGACCGCAACGGTCTTCAGGATGCCGCGGATGTTGTTGACGACCAGCGTTGCGAGCGCTTCGCCTTCGACGTCTTCAGCGATGATCAGCAGCGGACGGCCAGCCTTCGCGACTTGCTCGAGTACCGGCAGCAGATCACGGATGTTCGACACCTTCTTGTCGTGCAGCAGCACGAACGGGTTGTCGAGGACGGCGACTTGCTTGTCCGGGTTGTTGATGAAGTACGGCGACAGGTAGCCGCGGTCGAACTGCATGCCTTCGACGACGTCGAGTTCGTCGGCGAGCGACTTGCCGTCTTCGACGGTGATCACGCCTTCCTTGCCGACCTTGTCCATCGCTTCAGCGATGCGATCGCCGATCGACGAGTCGCTGTTCGCCGAGATCGAGCCGACCTGTGCGATTTCCTTGTTCGTCGTGCACGGCTTGCTGATCTTCTTCAGCTCTTCGACAGCCGCTGCGACTGCCTTGTCGATGCCGCGCTTCAGGTCCATCGGGTTCATGCCCGATGCGACGTACTTCATGCCTTCGCGAACGATCGATTGCGCGAGGACGGTTGCCGTCGTCGTGCCGTCGCCTGCGTTGTCGCTGGTCTTGGAAGCCACTTCCTTGACCATTTGCGCGCCCATGTTCTGGAGCTTGTCCTTCAGCTCGATTTCCTTCGCGACCGACACACCGTCCTTGGTGACCGTCGGGCCGCCGAAGCTGCGCTCGAGCACCACGTTGCGGCCCTTCGGACCCAGCGTGACCTTGACTGCGTTGGCGAGAATGTTCACGCCTTCGACCATCTTCGAACGGGCGGAATCGCCGAATACGACGTCTTTAGCTGCCATCTTCTAACTCCTTGAATTCTTGGGAATATGTACCGTCAGTGGACGCTTACTTCGCGTTGACCACGGCCATGATGTCTTCTTCACGCATGACCAGCAGTTCCTGGCCGTCGACCTTCACGGTCTGACCAGCGTACTTGCCGAACAGGACGCGATCGCCGACCTTCACGTCGAGCGCGATCGGCGCGCCCTTGTCGTCGCGCTTGCCCGGGCCGACCGCGAGGATCTCGCCTTGATCCGGCTTTTCAGCAGCAGCTTCGGGGATCACGATGCCCGAGGCGGTCTTGGTTTCCTGATCCAGGCGCTTGACGATCACGCGATCGTGCAAAGGACGAAGGTTCATATTCACTCCTCTCTTGACTGAGATTGAAGAACGCTTAGGGAATCTGCCCGGCGGATCGCCCGGCAGAGAATTGTTAGCACTCTCGTGCAGCGAGTGCTAATTATATGGACGGGTTTTGACAAATTCAAGAAGGGATGCCGGATGAATTTTCGGAGCGGCAAAGCAGGCAGGAAAGCACACGAATACAACGAAAAACCTTTTTAAAACAAAAACATGGCGAGCCATGACCGGCATGATCGACGTGTGCGGCTCACCCCGAAAATCGTTCAGCCCTGGTTGGACACCGGGTAAGCACGGAGTTCCTGCACCCGGCGACATCGCATCGAAAAGCCCGCACCGACGTCGATTCCGTCCACCGCGGCATCCCGCTCGCGCACGCCGCACCCCCTCCTCGCCGTTACATCGGCCCGCATCGAACCATTCAATTTCATTACGCCGATATTTACGGTTTATCTCACTACTAAACACGTGCGGAGTCCCATCCGTAAGGCCCCCCATTACATTCAGTAATCTGGATGCGAATCATTCTC
Organism: Burkholderia sp. WTPI3; assembly: GCF_021483755.1. Classification (NCBI taxonomy): domain Bacteria; kingdom Pseudomonadati; phylum Pseudomonadota; class Betaproteobacteria; order Burkholderiales; family Burkholderiaceae; genus Burkholderia; species Burkholderia sp. WTPI3. The sequence goes on from NZ_JAGIXF010000015.1 coordinate 59,901, forward strand.
GTTTACATTGACTTTCCCATTTGACACTCCTACGATCCGCCACGTTGCGTTCGTTTTCGTGCCACGATCGACAGGTGCCGAGCGTCGGGACAGCGACCGACCAGCAGGACTACAAACTAATTAGAACCAGGGATTTGATATGACCTTTGCGTCGCTCCATGGAGACCGCCTCCGCTCCCGGATGCGCCCGGCCGCCTGCGCGGTTCTCGTCGCCGGGGCAACGTTCGCCTGCGCCGGCGCCTATGCCGACACGCCGGTCGATGCGCAGCCCGAAGCGCCCGAAGCCGACCTCTCGATCCAGGCGCAGCCGACCAACATGTGGACCGGCATCTGGACCCGGCAGAACCTGCTCGGCGACATGGGCGGCATCCGCCCGTGGCTCGGCAAATACGGCGCGACGCTGCAGATCACCGAAACCAGCGAATACCTCGCGAACCTGCGCGGCGGCCTGAACCGCGGCGGCACGTACGACGGGCTCACGACGGCCACGCTGACGGTCGACACGCAGAAGGCGATCGGCCTGCCCGGCGGCACCTTCAACGTCAGCGCGCTGCAGATCCACGGCACCAACCTCAGTGCGCGCAACCTCGGCACGCTCAATACCGCGAGCGGCATCGAGGCGCAGGACACGACGCGCCTCTGGGAACTGTGGTACCAGCAGTCGTTCCTCGACAAGCGCGTCGACGTGAAGATCGGTCAGCAGAGCCTCGACCAGGAATTCATGGTCAGCACCTACGCGAACACGTTCGTCAACACGATGTTCGGCTGGCCCGCGCTGCCGTCGTACGACCTGCCGAACGGCGGCCCCGCGTATCCGCTCGCGGGCCTGGGCGTGCGCGTGCGCGGCCAGATCACGCCGAAGCTCACCGCGCTCGCAGGCGTGTTCGACGGCGATCCGCTCGGCAACAACCCGAGCAACCTGAGCGGCACGAACTTCAACCTGCACAACGGCACGCTCTACATCGGCGAGCTGCAGTACGCGCTGAACCAGCCGGCCGACGGCGAGATGGACACCGGCCAGTCGAACGGGCTGCCGGGCACCTACAAGATCGGCGTCTGGTATCACAACGGCCGCTTCGCCGATCAGAACGTCGGCACCGACGGGCTGTCGCTCGCGAGCACCGGATCGAACGGTATCGCGCAGCAGCATCACGGCGACTACAGCTTCTACGCGGTGGCCGACCAGATGATCTGGCGCCCGGACCCGACCGGCGCGAAAAGCCTCGGGGTGTTCGCACGCGTGATGGGCGCGCCGGGCGACCGCAACCTCGTGAGCTTCTCGGCCAACGCGGGCATCGTGCTGAAAGGGCCGTTCGACGGCCGCGACAACGACAGCGTCGGCCTCGGCGTCACGTACATCCAGGTCGGCAGCCACGTGACCGATCTCGACCAGACCGCGCAGATGGCCGCGGCCGGCCCGTACGGCGTGCGCACCCGCGAAACGACCGTCGAGGCGACCTACCAGTACCAGGTGAACCCGTGGTGGGTGATCCAGGCCGATGCGCAGTACACGTTCAATGCCGGCGCCGGCCAGAACCCGAGCGATGCGACCCAGCCGCTGCGCAACACGTTCGTGCTCGGCGCGCGTACGACCATCACGTTCTGAACGCCGCCCACGTCACCCGTTTTTCGCGCGCCGCCCGGGCGGCGCGCTCCCAGGAGAAACCCAGATGAATCAATCCGCCCTGCTTCGCCGCTTCGCGACGGGCGCACTGGCCGCTGCCGCGCTGACGGCCGCCGCCGGCGCGCTCGCCGAGCCGCAAGGCTTCCTCGAAACGCTGCATCGCCACACGCTGCTCGTGAACACGGTGCCCGAGAACGGCGACCAGAACCCGTATGCGATCGCGGTCGCGCCGGTATCGGCCGGCACGGTCCAGGCGGGCGACGTGCTCGTCGACAACTTCAACAACTCGGCGAACCTGCAGGGCACCGGCAGCACAATCGTCGACTACCGCCCGTCGACGAAGCAGATGAGCGTGTTCGCGACGATCCCCCGCGACCTGAAGGCATGCCCCGGCGGCGTCGGCCTGTCGACCGCGATGACGATGCTGAAGTCCGGCTGGGTGATCGTCGGCAGCACGCCGAGCAACGACGGCACGACCAACACCAAGGGCGCCGGCTGCCTGATCGTGCTCGACCCGCAAGGCAAGGTCGCATCGACGTGGTCGAGCCCGAACATCAACGACCCGTGGGGCAACATGGCCGTGGTCGACCGCGGCGACAGCGCGACGCTGTTCGTCAGCATGGCCGGCTTCGGCGTCGGCGGCGCGGACGGCAACCCGCCCGTCTACAAGCAGGCGACCGTACTGCGCCTGGAGGTCGACGTGCCGGCCGGCAAGCCGCCCGCGATCAAGCAGGAAACGGTGATCGCAAGCGGCCTCGGCGCGCAGGCCGACAAGGGCGTGTTCCTGGTCGGCCCGACCGGTCTCGCGCTGTCGGGCGACCAGAAGAAGCTGTACGTGTCGGACGCGATCGGCAACCGGATCGTCGAGATCGACGATCCGCTCACGCGCGACACCAGCGCAGGCGTCGGCCGCCAGATCACGGCCGACGGCTTCCTGCGCCGCCCGCTCGCGCTCGCGACCGCGCCGAACGGCCACCTGCTCGCGACCAACGCGCTGAACGGCCAGGTCGTCGAGATCGACCCGGTCGCCGGCAAGCAGCTGTATGCGCGCTGGATCGACACCGACAAGGCGCAATCGCCGCCGGGCAACGGCGACCTGTTCGGGATCGCGATGACGCCCGAAGGCGACGGCTTCTACTACGTGCAGGACGACGTCAACACGCTGATGCTTGCGAAGTAACGGAACGAATCATGGCAGACGATCTGAACCCGCCGTCGCGCCCCGCGCGCCGCGGCTTCCTGAAGGCCGGCGGCGCGGCGGTGGCCGCGGGCCTCGCCGCCGGCGCGATGCCGGCCGCGCGCGCGGCCGATGCAGCCGACCCGGGCGCGCCGTCCCCGCACGCGCACGACGACGACATCGAGCCGTTCTACGGCAAACACCAGAGCGGCATCGCGACGCCGCAGCAGCGCAATGCGTATTTCGCGGCGCTCGACCTCGCGACGACCCGGCGCGAAGACGTGATCGCACTGCTGAAGACGTGGACCGACGCGGCCGCGCGCCTCGCGCGTGGCGAAACCGCGCAGCCGCTGCCGGCGAACGGTGCGGACGAGGTGGCGCCGGCCGATTCGGGCGACGCGCTCGGCATCGGACCGTCGCGGCTGACCATCACGTTCGGCTTCGGGCCGGGCATGTTCACGCTCGCGGGCAAGGACCGCTACGGACTCGAGAAGCAGCGCCCCGCCGCGCTGGTCGATCTGCCTCGCTTCAACGGCGACCAGCTGATCCCGGAGAAGACCGGCGGCGACCTGTTCATCCAGGCGTGCGCGAACGATGCGCAGGTCGCGTTCCACGCGGTGCGCCAGCTCGTGCGGCTCGGCGGCAAGACCGTGCAGATGCGCTGGGGGCAGGCCGGCTTCACGTCCGGCAAGCCGGGCGAGACGCCACGCAACCTGATGGGCTTCAAGGACGGCACGATGAATCCGTCGAGCAAGGATCCGGGCTCGATGGACGAATTCGTGTGGGCCGGCGCCGAAGGCCCGGCATGGATGAACGGCGGCACCTACACGGTCGTGCGCCGCATCCGCATCACGCTCGAGCACTGGGACAACACCGAGCTCGGCTTCCAGGAGCAGGTGTTCGGCCGCAAGAAGTACAGCGGCGCGCCGCTCGGCGGCCAGCACGAGTTCGACGCGCTCGATCTCGACGCGGTCGACAAGGACGGCAACCCGGTCATCCCGGACAACGCGCACGCGCGTCTCGCATCGCCCCAGCTGAACAACGGCGCGCAGATCCTGCGCCGCGCGTATTCGTACAACGACAGCACGAACTTCTACATCGAGCGCTGGCCGCCGTGGCGTCAGCAGACCGAGTACGACGCGGGGCTGATGTTCGTCGCGCACCAGCGCGACCCGCGCAAGGGCTTCATTCCGATCAACGAGAAGCTCGCGAAGATGGACATCATGAACCAGTTCACGACGCACGTCGGCAGCGCGATCTTCGCGTGCCCGCCGGGCGCGCAACCGGGTTCATACATCGGCGCCGCTCTTTTCGAAGCCTGACGGCGCGACGACGTACGACGCATTTCCTGCCGGCCCGTCCGGATGCAACCTACGACCACGACATGAATACTTCACCCGTTAGCCGCCCGCTGCGGCACCTGATCTCCGCGGCCGCCGCCGCGCTCATGCTGACCGGCGCGCTGCATGCCATGCCCGCGCACTCGGCCACGCTCACGCTGTACAACGCGCAGCACGAGCAGGTCGTCAACCAGCTCGTCAAGGACTTCGAAGCAGAGAGCGGCATCGCCGTGAAGGTGCGCTCGGGCGAAGGCCCGGCGCTCGCCGCGCAACTCGTCGCGGAAGGCGACCGCACGCCGGCCGACGTGTACTTCACCGAGAACTCGCCGGAACTCGTGCTGCTCGATCACAAGGGCCTGCTCGCGAAGACCGACGGCGCCGCGCTGCAAGCGGTGCCCGCGCGCTTCAATCCGGCCGACGGCAACTGGGTCGGCGTGCTCGCGCGCGAGAACGTGCTCGTCTACAACACCGCGAAGATCCAGCCGCAGCAACTGCCCGCATCGCTGCTCGACCTCGCGAAACCCGAATGGAAGGGCAAGGTCGGCATCGCGCCGAGCGACGCCGACTTCCTGCCGGTCGTGAGCGCCGTGCTCGCGCTGCACGGCGAGGCCGCGACGCTGCAATGGCTGAAGGGCCTGAAGACCAACGCGCAGATCTTCGACGACGACGAAGGCGTGACGGCGGCCGTCAATCGCGGCGGCGTCCTGACCGGCGTGATCAACAACTACTACTGGGCACGTCTGCACGCCGAGCTCGGCGACAAGTCGACGAAGAGCGCGATCCATCACTTCGCCAACGGCGACGTCGGGGCGGCCGTCAACGTGTCGGGCGCCGCGGTGCTGAAGGCATCCAAGCACCAGGCGGACGCGCAGAAGTTCGTCGCGTATCTGGTGAGCGCGCGCGCGCAGAAACTGATGGCCGACGGTCATATCAGCTTCGAGTACCCGCTGCGGCCCGGCGTCGCGCCCGATCCGATCCTGAAGCCGTTCAATGAACTGCACCCGCCGGCGCTGACGTTCGATCAGCTCGGCGACGACAGCCAGGCCGGCAAGCTGCTGCGCCAGGCGGGTCTCCTCTGACCATGAGCGACGCCGTGTCCAGCACGGCCCGCGCGACGCCCGACGGCGAGCGCACCGCGACGCGGCGGCGCCCGTCGCGTGCGCTCGTCGCGGCCGCCGCGTGCGGGCCGCTCGCAATCCTGCTGCCGCTCGGCTTCACGCTGTACCGCGCGGCGACCTTCGGCTTCGACGATGCGATCGAGCTGCTGTGGCGGCCGCTCGTCGGCGAACTGCTCGTCAACACGCTGTCGATCACGCTGGCCGCGACGCTCGCGTGCGCGCTGCTCGGCACGGCGCTCGCGTGGTTCATCGAGCGCACCGACCTGCCCGCGCGGCCGCTGTGGACCGCGCTCGCCGCCGCGCCGCTCGCGGTGCCGCCGTTCATCACCAGCTACGCGTGGGTGTCGCTGAGCCTCGACCTGCAGGACTTCGCCGGCGCGCTGCTCGTGCTGACGTCCGCGTACTTTCCGCTCGTCTACCTGCCGGTAGCGGCGGCGTTGCGCGAGCTCGATCCCGCGCTCGAGGAAAGCGCGCGCACGCTCGGCTGCTCGCCATGGCATACCTTCTTTCGCGTCGTGCTGCCGCAACTGCGCCCCGCGCTGTGCGGCGGCATGCTGCTCGTCGCGCTCGGCGTGCTGTCCGAGTTCGGCGCGTTCCAGTTGCTGCGCTTTCGGACCTTCACGACCGAGATCTACGCGGAATACCGCACCGCGTTCGACGGTGGCGGCGCATCGCTGCTCGGCTGCGTGCTGATCGCGCTGTGCCTGCTGTGCCTTGCCGTCGAGGCGCGTGCGCGCGGCCATGCACGCTACGGCCATACGCATCGCGCCGCACGCCGCGTCGCGATGCGCTACCCGCTCGGCTGGCTGCGCGGCCCCGCCGTCGCGGTGTTCGCCGCCGTTGCGATCGCCACGCTCGGCGTGCCGCTCGCGATGATCGGCTACTGGCTCACGCAACAGGGGGCCGCGGCCGTCACGCCGGCCGACGTGTCGCCCGAACTGCTGTTGCAGACCACGCTTGCATCCGCCGGCTACGGTCTGACGGCCGCTGCCGTGACGACGCTGCTCGCGCTGCCGCTCGCGTTCCTGCTGGTGCGCCACCCGAGCAGCGTCGCGACGCTGCTCGAACGCACGGCGATGACCGTGCAGGGCGTGCCGGGCATCGTCGTCGCACTCGCGATCGTGTCGATCACCGTGCGGCTGCTGCAACCGCTGTACCAGAGCGCGCCGGCGCTCGTCGCCGCCTACGCGATCCTGTTCCTGCCGCTCGCGATCGTGAGCGTGCGCGCGGCGCTGTCGCACGTACAGGTGCGGCTCGAGGAAACCGCGCGCTCGCTCGGTCTCGGCTGGCGCGCGACACTCACGCGCGTGGTGTTGCCGCTCGCGGCGCCAGGCCTCGGCGCCGCCGCGACGATGGTATTCATCTCGGTCGTGACGGAGCTGAACGCGACGCTGCTGCTGTCGCCGATCGGCACGCGCACGCTCGCGACGCAGGTGTGGAGCGATACCGCGACGCTCGCGTTCGCGGCCGCGGCGCCGTATGCGGCGCTTCTGGTCGCACTGTCGCTGGGCGCGTCGGGCCTGTTGTTCCTGCTGCTCGGCCGCGCGTCCGTGCGCCACTGAGCGCGCCGCCCTCTTTCCCCCGGAACCGCTCATGAGCGAATTACGCATCCACGGCCTGTCCAAATCGTTCGGATCGCATACCGTCCTGCACGACATCGACCTCACGGTACGACGCGGCTCACGGCTCGCGCTGCTCGGCCCGTCCGGCAGCGGCAAGACGACGCTGCTGCGCGTGCTGTGCGGCTTCGAGCACGCGGAGCGCGGCACCGTCGAGATCGACGGCCGACGCGTGGCCGCACCCGGCCTGCATCTGCCGCCCGAGCAGCGCCGGATCGGCTACGTGCCGCAGGAAGGCGCGCTGTTTCCACATCTGTCGGTGGCCGACAACATTGCATTCGGGCTGCCGCGCGCGGCACGTCGACGTCATCATCGCGTCGACGAGCTGCTCGAGATGGTCGGGCTGCCCGCATCGTATGCGAGCCGCGTGCCGCAACAGCTGTCCGGCGGACAGCAACAGCGCGTCGCGCTGGCGCGCGCACTTGCGCCCGAACCGTCGCTCGTGATCCTCGACGAGCCGTTCTCCGCACTCGATACGTCGCTGCGGCACGAGACACGCACCGCGGTCGCCGATGCCCTCGCCGCCGCAGGCGCGACGTCGGTGCTCGTCACGCACGATCAGCCCGAAGCCATGACGCTCGGCGATGAAGTCGCGGTGATGTGGCAGGGCCGGCTCGTGCAGACCGCCGCGCCGCAGACGCTGTACCGGCAACCCGTCACGCGCGACGTCGCGTCGTTCGTCGGGCAGGCCGTGCTGCTCGCGGGCCGCGTGCGCGACAGGCGCATCGTGTGCGTGCTCGGCGGAAGTTGCCGCTCGTCGCACCGCTGCCGGACGGGCCGGCAGACGCGATGCTGCGTCCGGAACAGATCGGCATCGCGCCCGCCGCCTGCCGGCACCGCGAGCAGTCACGCCGCGCGGGTGGAAGCCACGCAGTTCGCCGGGCAGGACGCCGACGTGCTCGTGCGGCTCGACGCCGCTGCCGACACCCTCGTGCGCGCGCGCGTGCCGGGGCATCGGTGTCCGGCCGTCGGCGAGCGCGTCGCACTCGTCGTCGACGGTGCGGTGATGGCGTACGCGCGCTGACCGGCGCGCCGGGCTCACACGTCGGCGCAGTCCGCGCCCGCGGCCGGCCGGAAGGTGCGGCCGTCCGTTTCGACTTCGGCACCGAGCCGGCGCGCCAGGCCTTTCGCGCCTTCGCGCATCACGACGTCGTGATTCCATCTGAACAGCGGGCGCGCAACCGGCTCCAGCCAGTTCATCCAGCGCTCGCGGGTGCGGATGTGCCAGTCGTAGCGCACGACGGTGCGCGTGCCATCGGCGCCGAACGACCAGCACCCGTCGCCTTCGATCGCGCCGCTCGCGCGGCCTTCGAGCACGTGCGGCGGCTCGATGCGCAGCACGCGCATGTCGAAGGTCAGCCGGTACGGCAACGCCCCCTTCCAGGTGTACCGCTGCAGCGAGCCGACGCCTCGTGTGTCGCCGCGCTCGATCTCGACGGTCCGCACGGCGCTCTTCCACCAGTCCGGCCAGCGGTCGACCTGGTAAATCGCCTCCCAGACGACCGCGAGCGGCGCATCCACGCGCCACGTCGTCGAAAACCGGTATTCCGCCATGCAGCCTCCGGCGTGTCGTGTCGTGCGCGCATGACGCGCGATCAGGGCGCGAAAAAGCGTGCGGGAAACGCGACGTCGATCTCGACGTCGTCGAGCGTCACGGTTTCGAGCGGCTCGCCGTCGCCATCCGCGAAACTGACGACCTTCAACGGGAAGCCGTCCTCGGTGTCGAGCCACAGCTCGTAGCGATGCACGCCGTGGATCGCATGCGCGGGCGCGCCCGTCACCGATACGCGCAGCGCGGTGCGGCCGCTGACGGTTTCCTCGCCCCCGGTCACCGTCGCACCGCCCTGCTGCAGCGCATGGACGTTGCGCAGCAGCGCGCCGACGTCCGAGTGGTCGACACGGTGGCCGCTGCGATCGCGCACGAGCGGATTGGACGGCGACAGCGTCAGCGCGGGCGGTGCATGTTCGCCGAACGGACGCAGCCGGACCTTGCCTTCGCCGGGATCGTAGGCGAGCACCGCGCCATGGTGGGGCGACACGAAATCCATCCGGACGAAGCCGGGTTTCAGGTACGCGTAGTGAATCTCGGTGCGCTCGCCGCTTCTCCCCGACGCGCGAATCGTCGCGCGGTACGACTGGACGTGGTCGAAATGCGCCTGCGCGACGGTCACGGGATCGGCTGTCATGCTCGCTCCTATCAGGCTCGCGGCCAGCAATGCGGCGATCATGGCGCCGCCTCGACGTCGAACGCGCGTTCGATGCCGCGCTCGCGACGGCCGCCGAAGAACGGCAGCCGATGCGTGAAATGGCAGGCGAAGCCGCCGCGCTCCGCCGCGATGAAGCGGAAGGTACGCGGTGCCGCATCCGCTCCCGCGTGCGGCGCGATGCCGGCCTGCCGCGCGTCGATGTCGACACCGGGCGGCGCGAAGGCCGGTTTGCATCCGACCGGTACCGGCGCGAGTGCAGCACAGTTCCCGTGCGCAATCCGGATGCCCGCTGCGCGGCCCCGCAGCACGCCGCACGCCACGCAATCCTCGTCGGCCGGGTTCCCTTCGACGCTGCGCAGCGCTTCCGTCACCCGCCGCGCGACCACGCGCTGCATCGTCTTCATTCCCGCTCTCCTGGGCGTGGCCTGACACCACCGCACCGCCGGATCGAACGCTCGACTTCGTCGCGTCCATTATCCCGCTGCGAACGGGATGTGCGAGACCGGACATTCCACGACATCGCACGATGGCCGGCGGCGACCGCGCACCGGCCGGTGATCCGGCACAAGCAATCGGGGATCCAAAGAAAACGCGGCATGACATTGCTGTCATGCCGCGTTGCGCGCCCTGGTTCGCTCGGCGGACGATGCGTCGCCGCCCCGCGTTCGCGCAGGTTACTTCGGCAGTGCGCCCGTCACCGACTGAAGCAGCGTCGACACCGGTGCGAGCAGGTTGTTCGCCGAGCCGCCGCCCGAGTGCGACGCGCCCGACAGGCCCGGCACGGAGCCGAGCGCCGTGCCCAGCGTCGTGCCGACCGCATTGACGACCGCAGTCGTCGCATTGGTGCCCGTCGACAGCAGCGAGCCGGCGGTGCCCGACGACGTGCCGGCCGCCTGCCCGAGCGCCGCCGGGCCGTTCGCGAGCGCCCTGATCACCGAGCCGAGCGCACCGGTCAGCGCGCCGGCCGGGTTGCCGCCGCCGGCACCCGACGTACCGACGACCTGGCTCACGACGCCTTGCACCGGCGCGAGCGCGTTCGAGCCGCCGAGATTGCCAAAATTGCCGAGCGTGCCCGTCACCGAGCTGACCGCGTTGCTCAGCGCGCCGGCAGGATTGCCGCCGCCGAGCGTGCCGACGACCTGAGTCACGACGCCCTGCACCGGCGCGAGCGGGTTCGAGCCGCCGAGGCTGCCGAGCGCGCCCCGCACCGAGCCGAGCGCACCGGTGAGCACGCCCGCCGCGTTGCCGCTCGTCGGCAGCGCGTTCTGCAGGCCGCTGACGAGGTTCGTGATCGGCGTGATCGGGCTGCCGCTGCCGGCGCCTGCACCGGACAGCGTGCCGACGACCTGATTCACGACACCCTGTACCGGCGCGAGCGGGTCCGATCCGCCGAGGTTGCCGAGCGTGCCGGTCAGCGAGTTCACCGCGCCCGTTATCGCGCCTGCCGGGTTGTCGCTGCCCAGCGTTCCGGCGAGTTGCGTGACGGCGCCCTGCACCGGCGCGAGCGGGTTCGATGCGCCGCCGGCGTTGCCGAGCGTCCCTGCGATCGTATTGACCGCGTTGCCCAGCGTACCGGCCGGGTTGCCGCTGCCCAGCGTGCCCGTCACCTGGTCGACGACGCTCTGGAGCGGCGCAATCGGGGTCGCGCTGCCGGCAGCGCCCAACGCGCCGGTGACGGTGCCCAGGACGCCGGTCAGCGCATTTGCCGGACTGCTGCCGACGAGGTTGCCCAAGGCACCGGTCACCCCGCTTGCCGGGTTGCCGCCGCCGAGCGGGCCGGTTACCTGATTCACCACACCTTGAAGCGGCGCCAGCGGGGATTTCACCGCCGCCGGCGTTACCCAGTGCGCCCGTTGCCGCGCCGAGTGCGTTGCTCAACGCGCCCGCCCCCGTATTCAGCGCGCCGCTCAGTGCGCCAGCCGGATTGCCTCCGCCGAGCGCGCCCGTCAGCGCACCCGCCGCACCCGACAGCGCGTGACCGGGATTGTCGAGCGACGTCGGGGCCGAGCCCGATGCGCCCGTCACCACCGCAACCGAACCGAGCGGCGACGTGGCCGTCGCGACCAGCCCGACGGATACGTTGCTCGCCGGCGGATTGACGATCGCTTGCGGGATCGGCAGCGCACCGAGCGACTCGGCCATGGCAGCCCCCGAAGCGAGTCCCCCGAACGCCGTCGCGACCGACAACGCCATCCCCGTCAATTTGAGTTTTTGCCGCATCGTTACCCCGTCTCGGTTGACACTACGTTGATCAAGCATGGGGACCGATTGCACGAAGCATGCCACCGCGACGAAGCGGATTCGTTCGTTGGCTCATTGCAAGCCAATCACGTTTTTTTCAGGAATTTCCGGGTAAAAGGCGCGCCGAATCGCCTTAATCGTCCGACGAAAAAGGCGTGCGGAACGCCGATGTAACGTAACGTTGGCGAGGCTGCGGTAACGTGTTCCGGTACATGCCGGCCTGCCCGGACGGACTTGCCGTTCCGCTTTTCATCGCAATGAAACTGCATTGATGAATCGCGATTTCCGAATTTTTCTATTTCGCGATTTCTTTCCGCCCGATTACGCAAATTGCTTGCGCTCGCGCGTCAATCCAGTCGCCGATCGCTCCGGCCGGCTCAACGAACAGCCGCGGCAGCCGCACGCGCGGCCGCCACGGTCCGGCACGCTCAGCCGAAGCGCGCGGGGCGATACGGATGCGGATCGATGTAGGTCGGCGCGCCCGTCATCATTTCCGCGAGCAACCGTCCGGTTGCGGGGCCGAGCGTGAGCCCGTGATGACAATGGCCGAATGCGAACCACAGATGACGATGGCGCGGCGCAGGCCCGATAACCGGCCGCATGTCGGGCGTGCACGGCCGCATCCCGAGCCACGGCGCCGGGTCGAGACGCTCGCCGATGCCGAACGCGTTGCGCGCGAGCGGCTCCGCGCGCGCAAGCTGCACGCCGGTCGGCGGCGCGCCGCGCAGCGCGATCTCGACGCCGGTCGTGAGCCGCAGGCGGCCGCCTTCCATCGGCGCGACGACGAAGCCCTCCTCGGTGTCGCACACCGGCACGTTCAGCGGCGTGCGGGTCGGCCGGTAGTGCATGTGATAGCCGCGCTTCGCGCGCAGCGGAATCCGGTAGCCGAGCGGCGCGAACACGTGATCGGACCACGGCCCGAGCGCCACCACGACCGACTTCGCCGAAACCGGACCGTGCCCGGTATCGACCTGCCAGCCGTCGCGCACTTGCGCAAGCGTCGTCGCGTCGCCGGACACGAACGTGCCGCCGTCGCGCTCGAACAGCCGCGCGTAGGCCTTCGTCAACCCGCCCGGGCTCGACACGGTCTTCGGATCCTGCCAGTGGAAGGCACCGCAGAAGGCATCGCCGATGCCGGGTTCGCGATCGCGCAGCGCACGCGCGTCGAGCACGCGCATGCGCAATCCGTGCGCGTCGGCCACGCGCTGCTGCGCGCGCGTTTCCGCGTCGAACAGCGCGGGCGAGCGGAATGCCTCGATCCACCCGCCGTCGTGCACGAGCGGCTGCGCGTCGGTGCGCGCGAGCAACGCGTCGTGCTCGACGACGCTCGCCGCCACCAGCGGCAGCATGTCGCGCGCGGCGGCCGCGAGCCGTTGCGGCGACGATTCGCGCCAGAAGCGCGCGAGCCAGCCCGCATAGGCGGGCAATGCTTTGTAGTCCCAATAGAGATCGACCGAGCGGTTGCGCGCGTAGCGCAGCAGCGTGCCGAGCCGGCGCGGGAACGCGTACGGCACGACCGACGAGCGCTCGATCAGCCCGGCATTGCCGTGGCTCGTTTCCTCGCCGGGCGCGCGCCGGTCGACGAGCGCGACACGCAGCCCGCGATCCTGCAGATGCAGCGCCGACGACACGCCGACGATGCCGGCCCCCAGAACGATGACGTCGAAATCCATGCTTTTTCCGTACTGCGTCGAGATTCGGTACGACGCGCACCGGCCCCGCGGCCAGCGCGCGGGGAGACTTACTTCGCGATGATGTCGCGCTTGAAGTACTTCTGCGACAGCGCGCCGAGCGTGCCGTCCTTCTTCAGCGCATCGAGCGCGCCGACGATCCTCGCCTGCAGCGCCTTGTCGCCCTTGCGCATCCCGAAGCCGGTGCCTTCGCCGAGCGTCGCGGGATCCTTCAGCGGATCGCCGACGATCTGGTAATCGCGCCCCGCCGGCTTGTCGAGGAAACCGTCCTGCGCGGTCTGCGCTTCCTGCACGGCCGCGTCGAGACGGCCGGCGACGAGATCCGCGTAGATCTGGTCCTGATCCTGGTACGACACGACGGCGACGCCCGCGTTGGCCCAGTGCGCCTTCAGGAAATCCTCCTGCGACGACCCCTGCAGCACGCCGACGTGCTTGCCGCGCAGGCTCGCCGCATCCGGGCGCAGCGGCGAGCCGCGGCGCGCGACCATCACGATCGGCACCACGTAGATCGCCGGCGTGAAGTCGATGCTCTGCTTGCGCTTCGCGGTGATGTTCATCGCCGAATTGATCGCGTCGAACTTGCGCGCCTGCAACGCCGGGATCAGCCCGTCGAACGCGTTCTCGACCCATACGCACTTCATGTTCAGCTTCGCGCACACCGCGTTGCCGATGTCGACGTCGAAACCCTGCAACTGGCCGGCCGGCGTCTTGCTCTCGAACGGCGGGTAGGCGGCTTCGATCCCGAAGCGCAGCGTGGTCTGTTCCGCGTGGGCCGTGACGGCCGCGCACGCAAGCGCCGCGACGGCGCAAAGGGAAAGCTTCCAGTTCATGGCGGAGGTCCTTCGGTTCTGGATTGAGGCGGTGAAGACCGGTCGCATGACGCCGTGCGGCGGCACGCCGGTCTGCACGCGAAATATAGACTCTTAGTCTACTATAGACTATAGGGGATACGATAATCCCGGTCAGGATGCCGCCTGCATAAATTCCGCGGATTGCGCAGAATGACGTTGATTTATCGGGGTTTTTCCAATATCCACGGGCACCATCCCGTCCCGAAAAGAAAATTTCACCAGACTTCTTTTGTCTATATTAGAATTTTAGTCCATTACGAACACCGCCGGACGCCGTCTTTCGAGACTGTGTCGTCCAGCTCCCGACCGGAGAAGTCCCATGACGCAACCCGCCCCGACCCTGCCGCTGACCGTCGACGAAGCCGCGGTGCGCGCAGCGCTGCCGTCGCTCGACGTGCTCGGCACGCTGCGCCGCATGTTCGCGTCGCTCGCGTCGGCCCGCGCGGTGCAGCCGCCGCAAACCCTCGCGCTGTTCCCGGAACAGGCCGGCGACTTCATCACGTACCTCGGCGCGCTCGCCGACGAACAGGTGTTCGGCGCGAAGCTGTCGCCCTACATCGTGACCGGCGGCAAGCCCGCCGGAAGACCGATCGTCACCGCGTGGACCGCGCTGATGTCGATGCGCACCGGCCAGCCGCTGATGTGGTGCGACGCCGGGCTGCTGACGGTCGAGCGCACGGCCGGCACGACCGCGCTCGCGGTCGACTGCCTCGCGCCGCGCGATGCGCGCCGGCTCGCCGTGATCGGCACGGGCGCGGTCGGCCTCGCACATCTGCGCCACACCGCGGGATTGCGCGACTGGACTTCGATCAGCGTCCATTCTCCGGCGCTCGCCGACGACGCCGCGCTGCAGGCGACGCTCGCGCAGATCGATCCGCGCTCGCGACCGGCCGCGAGCGTCGAAGCGTGCGTGCGCGACGCGGATGTCGTCATGCTCTGCACGTCGTCGGGCACGCCGGTGCTCGCCGACGGCATGCTCACGCGCCCGGCGCTCGTCACGTCGATCAGCACGAACGTCGCGCGCGCACACGAAATCCCGCCCGCATGGCTGCCCGACATGGACGTGTACTGCGACTACCGGCACACCACGCCCGCGAGCGCGGGCGAGATGCAGATCGCGGCGGCCGAACACGGCTGGTCGCCCGAGCGGATCGTCGGCGACCTGCCCGCGCTCGTCGCCGGCAGTTGCGGGGCGCCGTCGCGCACGCGTCACGCGTTCTTCCGCTCGATCGGCCTCGGACTCGAGGACATCGCGATCGCACACGCGCTGTACACGCAGCTGACGCGCGCATGAGCGTCACGCGCACGCGGGGCCGATACAATGGCGCAACCGCCGACGCACCGCCCGGCCCCCGCTCACCCGAGATGGCGATTCCGATGCGCAAGAAGCAATCCCCCGTCAAAGACCTGCTGCTCACCCGCTACGCACCGATCGCCGACGGCATCGCGGCGCTGTTCTTCCCGTACGCGGAAGTCGTGATCCACGACCTGCACGACCAGACCGTGCTGTATCTCGCGAACAACCTGTCCAAACGCGAGGTCGGCGACGACTCGGCGCTCGAGGAAATCGATCATTCGGCACGCGAACGCGTGATCGGCCCATACGAGAAGCTGAACTGGGACGGACGGCGCATGCGCTGTGTCAGCAACGTGCTGTTCGACGACGAAGGCCACCCGGCCGGGATGATGTGCATCAACTTCAACATCGCGGTGTTCGACGACGTCCGCGCGACGCTCGACGTGTTCATCAAGGGCGCGGGCGTCGTCGCGCAGCCCGACGAGCTGTTCCGCGACGACTGGCAGGAGCGCATCAACACGTTCCTGCACGGCTGGCTGCGCGAGCGTCAGGTCGGCCTGAACGGGCTCACGCGCGAGCACCGGCGCGAGCTCGTCGAGGCGCTGCATGCGGAAGGCGCGTTCCGCGGCAAGAGCGCCGCGAACTATGTCGCGAACGTGCTCGGGATGGGCCGCGCGACCGTCTACAAGCACCTGAAGCATCTGAAGGAAACGCAGGACGACGCGTAAACCGGCAAGCCGCGCGTCGCATCGGCGCGCGCCGGATACCGCTTGCTCGCACGGCTGCACGGCCAGTGTCGGGCAACGCGGCCGCGCCGCCCCCGGCATCGAAACCGGAAAATGATATAGTCTCGGTTACATTTTTTGCTGCCCGGAGTCCCGATGCCGATCACCGCTGCCCCGACCGACCGCCCGACCCTGACCGTCGAAATCTGGTCCGACCTGATCTGCCCGTGGTGCTGGATCGGCAAGCGCCGCTTCGACGAGGCGCTCGCCGCGTTCGCGCACGCCGAGCACGTCGAGGTCGTGCTGCGCGCGTACCGGCTGATGCCGGGCCATCCGGTCGAGCCGGTCGAGGCGATGCTAGCGGGCAAGTACCGGATGTCGTCCGCGCAGGTCGACCAGATGCTGCGCCAGGTGACCGACGCGGCCGCGAGCGTCGGGCTGAACTACGACCTGCCCGGCACGCTCGCCGGCGACACGCTCGACGCTCACCGGCTCGTGAAGCTCGCGGAAACGACGGGCCGCGCGCACGCGCTGACCGAGCGGCTGTACCGCGCGTATTTCTGCGAACACGGCTCGCTGTTCGATCACGCGGCACTGCTCGATTTCGCGGTCGAAGCGGGGCTGGAGCGCTCGGCAGCCGAAGCCGTGCTGCGCGGCGACGCATACCGCGACGAAGTCGAGGCCGACATCGCTCTCGCTGGGCAGATCGGCGGACGCGGCGTGCCGCTGTTCGTGTTCGGCGGCCGCTACGCGGTGTCGGGCGCGCAACCGGCTGACGTGTTCGCGCAGGCGCTCGACCAGGCGTGGCGCGACGGCGGCATCGTCGAGCTGACCGGCGACGCCGCCGCTGCCTGCGGCCCGGACGGCTGCGAACTGCCGCCGCGCGAATAACACCCGGCGCCCGGCGCGCCACGCCGTCGTGCGAAGCGCGCCCGTCACGACGCGCCGCTGCTGCCACAAACCGGCAGGAACCGCGCGAATGACGTCTACAACGCAGCCTTTCAAATACCTATCGAAAAGAAGGCTGCAAGCCCATGACCCACGGGTTTCACGGCGAGAAACGCTGGTACGCGCTGATCGTCCTCTGCCTCGGCGTGCTGATGATCGTGCTCGACAGCACGATCGTGAACGTTGCGCTGCCGTCGATCAGCACCGATCTCCATTTCACCGAGACGGCGCTCGTGTGGGTCGTCAACCCATACCTGCTGACGTTCGGCGGCTGCCTGCTGCTCGGCGGCCGGCTCGGCGACCTGTACGGCCAGCGGCGCATGTTCCTCGCAGGCCTGGTCGTGTTCACGCTCGCGTCGCTCGCATGCGGCCTCGCGCAGTCGCAGACGATGCTGATCGCCGCGCGCGCGGTGCAGGGCTTCGGCGGCGCGATCGTGTCGGCCGTGTCGGCCGTGTCGCTGTCGCTGTCGCTGTCGCTGTCGCTGTCGCTGTCGCTGTCGCTGTCGCTGATCATGAATCTGTTCAGCGAGCCTGGCGAACGGGCGCGCGCGATGGGCGTCTACGGCTTCGTGTGCGCGGGCGGCGGCAGCATCGGCGTGCTGCTCGGCCTCGCGCTGCGCATCCGTCGCCAGGATGCGGTCCCCGGCGTCGGCCCCGCGATGCACTGACGGCCGGCCGGGGCACGCACTGCCACGCCCCGGCCTCTCCCGCTTTTCCGGGCGGGCCTGCCCCGCCGCCCGCCAGCCCGCCAGCCGCACGCGCGTCGCCCTTCCGGCACGACACACGTTCAAACGACCGTTTCACGCACGACGAACCGCACGCCCGGAGGGCTTCTCCGGCCGATTTTTAACGTAGTCGTACACCGAAGCGCCACTTTTGCGACAATGGCAGACTTTGACGCCGCGCCGCAGCCAAGCTGCCGCCGCCACGCGCCGCCGCCGAACGCCGCATAACCGCCTGCCTCCGATGTCGCTTCCCCATATCGATCTGCTGTACTCCCTGTCCGGCCTGTTCGTCGGCATTCTCGTCGGCCTGACGGGCGTCGGCGGCGGTTCGCTGATGACGCCGATCCTCGTGCTGCTGTTCGGCGTCCATCCCGCGACGGCAGTCGGCACCGACCTGCTGTACGCGGCCGCGACCAAGGCCACCGGCACGCTCGTCCACGGGCTGAAGGGGTCGATCGACTGGCGCATCACCGGCCGGCTCGCAGCGGGCAGCGTCCCGGCCGCGGCCGTCACGCTGTGGGCGATGCATGCGCACGGGATGAATTCGCCGGGCACCGCGCGGGTGATCCAGCTGGTGCTCGGCGTCGCGCTGCTGCTCACGTCGCTCGCGCTGATCTTCCGGCCGCAGCTCACCGCCCTCGCCGCGCGCAATCCGCTCGCACCCAGCCCCGCGCGCACGCTATGGTCGACCGTGCTGACCGGCGTCGTGCTCGGCGTGCTCGTGTCGATGACCTCGGTCGGCGCCGGCGCGATCGGCGTCACCGTGCTGCTGCTGCTGTACCCGACGCTCGCGACCACCCGCATCGTCGGGTCCGACATCGCGCACGCGGTGCCGCTCACGCTCGTCGCGGGCATGGGCCACTGGCTGCTCGGTTCGGTCGACTGGTCGATGCTGCTGTCGCTGCTGCTCGGCTCGCTGCCCGGCATCGTGCTCGGCAGCCTGCTGTCGGCGCGCGCGCCGGAGCGCCTGCTGCGCAACCTGCTCGCCGCGACGCTCGTCGCGGTCGGCGTGCGGCTCGTGCTCGCGTAAGCAGCCTCTGCCCTGACGAAACACGCCACCTCGGTGCGTGCGCCTGTCATCGTCTCCTTGACGGATTTCCAGCCGGGTCTCACGGCATACCGGTCAGCGTACGTGCAACTGGCAGATCCTTCGCCAGGATGCTCAGCATGGTGGCGGCCTCTGCTTTCGACACCGGCGGAAATGGCGAAACGTACGACGTGCCGTTGCGTCGCTCGTGCGCCTTCGTGATGAAGGCGAACTCCGGAGCACTCACGCCCAATGAGGCAGATACACGCTGGATGGCCAGGTTACGGCCTGCATCCTTGGTTCGCACCTCGTAGAACTCCAGGACGGCCTGTACCACCTGGAAGTAGCCTTCGCAGGCCAAGGTAAATACTTGCAAATGCCGGGCAGGATCCAGCTCGTCGGCAGTGGCCTTGTAATCGTCGGCATTGCGCAGGAAACCCGCAATTGCCCCGGGCGTCGGCGCAACGGCATCAAAGGCTTTCGTCTTGATGAGGTTTTCGTATTCAGTTGGGCGGCTGCATCACAGAATCCTCAACGTGGGGCCTTGGGCGATCTGCGCCATGACAGGGTCGGTGTCTACCAACACGGTCCATTCGGCAGGCTCGTACAACGAGAAGTTGATGGGACGCAGCAGATTCTGCTCGGCGCGTGCATGGCTTCGGATAGCTCGAGGAGTTGGATGTCACCGATGACGATCAGATCGATGTCGCTGCGGGCGCTATCGGTGCCCTTGGCCACCGACCCAAACACGAAGGCCGTGGAAATATGCGAGGCGAAAGGCAACAAAGCTTCCCTCAAAGGCTCCGCCACGGCAAACGTCTTCCGTGCGATCTCCACCAATTCCGCATAGAGGATGAATTCCGTATTCGCGCGGACGCTCCGTTGTCGACCTCGTCGGGCATCCTCCTTGAGTACGCCGGCTTCGATCAGCCGGTCCACCTGCTTCTGAGCGCTTCCACGCTCACTGTTTGCCAAATGCAGCAATTCCTGCAGCGTAAAACTGCGATCGGGTTGCAATAGCGCAGCACCCAGGACGCGTTGCATGCCCGGCGTGAAGAGAAAGTCGGCAAGGCCCACGAAAATCCTCAAACCAGGGATGATCGTCCTCGTTATGAGGATATTCAGGCAAATCCTCAATAGAGGGCTTTCCATCCTTCTTTTGGGAATTACAAGATGCCGTCACTGGTGACTTCCAGGGCGATGCACGCCTGCAAGGACGAGACGATGCCCCGGGAGTCCTCGACTCACGGGGCATCTTGAGGAACGGCGGAGGTCCGTTAACACACGCGATACGAAGCGCAGGAACGCATGAGCGGGTCAGTTTTTTTCCCGCAGCGGCGGACGCGCGCCATCCGCCATGCTTACCGCCCCTGCTGCTCCAGTTGCTGCTGCTTGAGCTGCTGCGTGCGCGCCTGCAGCTTCAGCACGCGTTGCAGCGCGGACCGGTTCGCGAGGATGCCGTCGTAGAAGCTGCCGAGGTCGCCCTTCAGCGCGGTGCGCGACGCGTCGTTCAGATAGATCATGTGACCCGACGGGTAGTTCTTGATCGTCAGGTTCTGCGCCTTGAGCGTCGGATCGAGCGGCATCTGCGCGAGCGTCAGCTCGGTCTGGTGGAACGGCGTGACCGCATCGAAGTAGCCGTTCGCCGACAGCACCTTCAGATCCGGGTTCACGCTCATCGTCGCCGCCAGGTCGCCGGCCGTGTAGAGCGTATTGCCGCCGCCCTTGTTCGCGCCGGTCGGGTCGGTGTGGCTGAAGTCCCAGTTGTTGAAGACCTGGTCGTTCAGGTCCACGAACGACGACGTCGACGTGTACTTGAGGTCGGTGTTGATGTAGCTGTTCCACAGCACCGTGTACGCGCCGCCGACGTTCGTGATCGACGGATCGTTGCTGCCCGAGTTCGGCAGGATGTACGGTGCGATGCCCTTGCCCGTGTAGTTCGCGCGACCGTCGTACTGGCCGATCTGCGTGCCCGGCACGAGCGTCAGGAAGAACGTGTACGGCGGGTTGTCGTCCGACGACGGCACGTTGCCGAGCGCGGCCGGGTTGCCGAAGGTCTGGATCAGCGACGTCGGATCCGTGCCGATGTACGAGCCCATCTGCTGCGCGGTCTGCAGGTTCAGGTTCAACCGCACGTTCACGAAGCCGCCGTCCTGCGGGTTCGGCTTCTGCGCGAGCGGCGCGAGCGTGTTGTCCGCGTAGTTGCGGGCCTGCACCATGTACGCGTCGAGATCGGTCGGCGTCGGGTTGAGCGTCGTCTTTTTCCAGTAGAACGCATCGGCCGCGAGCGTCGGGAACGTGCCCGGCGCGGACAGCGCATTCGCATAGTCGAGGATCGACGACTGCAGCGTGATCCCGTTCAGGTCGATGCCGTCCTCGTGCAGCACCCACGACACGACCGCGCTGCGCGCCGTGCCGTACGACTCGCCGTACAGGAACTTCGGCGAATTCCAGCGCGAGTACTTGGTCAGGTAGCGCTGGATGAAGCGGTCGATCGAGCGCGCGTCCTGGTCGGTGCCCCAGAAGTCCTTGTTTTTCGCCGGGGCGATGGCCGCCGAATAGCCGGTGCCGACCGGGTTGATGAACACGAGGTCGGTGCGGTCGAGCAGGCTGTCCGGGTTGTCGAGCAGCTTGTACGGGGCCGGCGGCGTGAAGTTCGGGAACGACGACTGCAGGCGCTTCGGCCCGAACGAGCCGAGCAGCAGGTAGACCGACGACGAGCCGGGGCCGCCGTTGTAGAAGAACGTGACCGGGCGCGGCTTCGACGGATCCGGGTTGTCCTGCGTGTACGCGACGTAGAACATCTTCGCGTTCGGCGCCGACGTGGTCGGGTCGATGGTGGTCAGGTGGCCGGTGGTGGCCGTGTACTTGATGGTCTTGCCGCCGATCGTGACCTGGCGGTGCACGACTGCTGCGCCTTCGGTCGAGTCCGTGACCGCGTCGTCGGGCCCGGTGCCGTACACGTCGTTATCGACGTACGGCTGGTCGGCCGCAGCCGCCGTCGTGTCGGCGCTGGCCGACGTGCTGCCGTTCGACGTCGTCGCGGCCGCCGCGGAGGTCGCGGCGGACGGCCCTGATCCGTCGTCGCCGCCGCACCCCGTGACGAGCAGCGCCGCCGCCGCGGCTGCGGCGAGCGGCACGCTCAGTGTCGTTCCAAATAGCGCGAAACCGTCTTTCAAGGACTTCAGTGTCGTCATTATTGCCTCTCGAACAGAACGATAAATACCGCCGCTCGCAAAGGATCATTTGCGCCGGCGCTCCGCACCGGAATGCATTCGTTATGCGACGCATTCCGAGTTTTTTACCGGGTCAGCGAATACCGACCGGCATGATTTACCCCACCCATATTTCGTGATTGCACAATGGAATCAATTCCATTGCGAACGACAATTCAATAATCCGCAGCAATGCAGATTCAGGCGACCATCCATGCTCGTCATCAACCAAAAAGCAAAAGGCTCCCCCGCAAAGCCCGCCGGACAAGGCAGCCTCGCTTCGAACAGACGAACGATCCCCGCCGACGAGAGGCCGGCCAAGCACAAAACGGCGGCCAGTCGCTGCTCGAATCGACTTAATGAAATCGAAAGGATCGGTTAATTATGCGGAAAGAATTATTGTCTCTCGGTAATTTATTAAATTAAGTGAAAATATCGGCGCATATTAGATTCCGGGTTTTCCGCCGTAAAGTAATAATTTGTTACAGAGCAGGTCATTCGGATAAAAGACCGTACGGAACCGATTCCGGGCGCTGAAAAGAAAAAAGCCGGACGACTTGTCCGGCTTCGGGCGTACGGCGCGCCGGGCGCCGTCAGAGCGGCACGTCGATCGTGCCGGCGCCGGCGGTAATCGCGTTCGCGCCGGGCGACGACGAGATCGGCGGCAGGTTAGTGCTCGTCAGCGCGGGCGCGGCGCCCGGCGTGCCGCCGCGCGGCACCGTGCGGATCACCTGCGACGGCGGCAGCGGCGCGCCATTCTTCAGGTGCCGCCACATCAGGTTCAGCGCCTGCAGGTTGTAGTAGTGAACCGGCACGAAGCGCGTGTCGAAGCCCGCCACCGGCAGGAACGCGTCGAAGTGCTGGCCGTTCGTCACCTCGTAGAACACGAGCTGGCTGCGGCCGCCTTCGCTGATGCCGTTTTGCGCGACGTATGCGCGCGACGCATGGTTTACCGGCACGAGCGCGTCGCTGCGGCCCTGCACGATGATCGCCGGCTTGCCCTGCAGGTTCGCGTTCACGCGCACCGCGTCGACGTTCGCCGGCATGTCGAGCATCCCGCTGGTCCACAGCTGGCGCAGACACAGCGCGCCCGCGAAGCTGGCATCGGGCGTCGCGAGCCGGTGGTCGATACCCGCGCCGGTGTTGAACACGAGATCGATGCCGGCCGTCGGCGGCACGCCGTTGCCGAGGCCGAACACGGCCGGCATCGGCGACGCCGCGGGCGGCGCGACCGTGCCTGTCGCCGCGCTGGTGGTGGCGAAGCTGAAGTTGCACAGGTTGTCGGTCGCGCGCGAGCGCGTGTACGCGTTCGCATAGGTGACCGCGATCGCCGGAATCGCCTGCGAATCCCACATCGGCGCGTGCAGCAGGTCGGAATCGGCGAGATAGCCGGCCGCGTGCAGTTGCGCGAGCGCGTCGGCGGCCTGGCTCGGCGTATCGGCGCCCGACACGAGTCCCGCCGCGGCGAGCGTCGCGCAGCGCTGCGTGCGGATCGACTGCGTGGTGGCGAGCGGCAGCGCGCTCAGGTACGGCTCGCCGGCGAGCGACGCCGACGCGGCCGCGCACGGCTGCAGCAGGTTCGCGAGCGTCGCGTAGTCGGCCAGCGGCCGGCCGAACGACGGCACCGGCTGGCCGCCCTCGCGCACGACCGCGTTCGCCGCCATCCGCACGTTGATCTGCGGCTCGCCGACCACGACCGCCGTAATCCAGCGGCGCGTGTCCTGCTCGGCCGCCGCGAGCGCGGCGCCACCGCCGTTGCTGACGGATGCGGCGATCGTCGTGATGTCGCCCGGGTGGTAGCGCACGCCGCGATGCGAGCCGTCGAGCAGCGGCCCGAACCGCTCGTTGAGCGCCCAGTAAGCGAATTCGACCGACTGCAGCGTCGCGTGGCCCCAGTCCTGCTCGGGATTTTGCTGCGAATGCGCGTGCTTGAACGCGTAGCGGTTCGGGAAGCGGCTGTTGTACGTGGCGAGATCGCCGCTCGTCACGTTGGCGGTGAAGAGGCTGGCGCTGCCGGCCAGCACCGCGTTGGCGAGCGTGCCGTCGATCAGCGTGATCGTGTCGGTGCCGAGCTCGTGCGCGCCGTTGCCGCCGCCCTTGTCGTTGTACGCCACGGCACAGCCGCGCTTGAGCCCCCATTCGCCGGCCGCCGAAATCGCGCCGTACACGCCGCGCGAGCCCGACGACGTCGCCGTGACGATGCACGGCTGCGCCGGATCGAAGCTCGCGGGCACCTGCACGAGCAGCGTCACGTTCTTGCGGCCGCTGCCGTCGTCGGAGTACGCGAGATACTCGGTGCCGGGGATCTTGCCTTCGCCGAGCGTGTCGTTGCCGTCGAGGTCGACGTTCGGCCCCCAGAAGCGGCCGTAGCCACCGTTGGCGCTCATGTCGACGAGCGCGCGGTAGTTCGACCAGATCGCGACCCGGCGCAGCTCGGCGCTCGTCGGCCGCGACGGATTCGCGAATGCCGGTGCGGTGGCGGCGGCGAGGCCCGTCTTGCCAAGGCCGGCCGTCAGCAGGTCGTCGCTCGTGCCGTCATAGGCGGTCGTGCGCACGCTGCCGGACACGAAGCCGGGCAGCCGGTTGCGTTCGCCCGAATCGTCGCCGTTGCAGGCGCCGAGCATCGTAGCCGCGGCCAGCGCCGCGCCGAGAAGAATCCGACTGCCCCACCCGTGCGTCGTCATTGCCGCCCTCTCGATCTCGTCATGGGTCCGCCGCCACGTCGTGCGCGGCTAGCGGCCTTTGAAGCGCAAACGGGCCCCGGCATGCCGGGGCCCGCCTGAATGCGGGCGCGGACGGCGCTGGCGCGCCGCCGCCCGGCGTCATTGCTGCTGGACCGTCAGCTTGTTCGTGACCGACGTCACGCCCTTCACGCCCTTGGCCGCGGCTTCCGCCTTGTCGATCTGTGCCTGCTCGGGCACCGTGCCCTCCAGCGTGATCGCCCCGCCCTTCGAACGTACGACGAGGTTCGACACGTTCACGCCGCCATCCTTCGTAATCGCCTTGCGCACCGCGTAGCCCAGCTTGCGGTTCGCCTTCTTCGCGGTCTTGGCTGCCGCCTTCGGCGAGCTCGTCGCCGCGGCCGGCGCTTCGGTGGCCGCCGCATCGCTCGACTGCGCGTATACGCTGCCCGTCAAACAGGCCGCCACGGCCGCAACACCCAACGCTCTCAACACAATCGACTTCATGCTATCTCCTTGTGACTCCGGAACGGCCGTGCACAGTACGGCCGGAAACCCCCAAAGGCAGCCGGCCCGCGCGCAAACGGGCGGGACGGCCGATGATTTCCACGGCGATGCGAGAGAGGCGACACGGGCCGGCGACCGGCGCGCGCGAATGCGGGCCGGCCGGGCCGGACAGCCGCCGGCCGGACGCGCCCGGTCTCATTGCGTGCCGGGTCGCGCGCGAATCGGGCGCGGCTGCGTCGGACAATGTAATCCAGCGCCCGCCGAAGCGCAAAGCTTTTGAAGCGCGCCCGCCCGCCGACGTGGGCGCACAGCCGCGCCGCGCCGCCCGGCTCGCGCACGTGCGGCGAAACCGGGTACCATCGCCGCCAGAACGTGCACCGCGTGCATCGTCGATGACGGTCGTCATCGATGCGTCACACCCGTGTCATCCGCCGATTCCATGAAGCCTGCCCGCCCTCGCCCGCCACGCCGCATCCTCGCCCGCTTCGTCGCGGTGTCGTGGCGCGACCTCGCCCTGTCGATCGGCCCTACCGTGCTGCTCGCCGCAGCGGCCGTCTGGCTCGCGGTCAAGCTGATCCAGCCCGCGCCGCCGTCCACGCTCGTGATTTCGTCCGGGCCGCCCGGCAGCACATACTGGAACGCCGCGCAGAAATACAAGACGATCCTCGCGAAGAACGGCATCACGCTCGACGTCGAGGCGTCCGAAGGATCCGCGCAGAACCTCGCGCGCCTGTCGAACCCGAACGCGCCGGTCGACGTGGGCTTCGTGCAGAGCGGCATCGGCCCGAAGGAGCGCGACGAACACCTGGTGTCGCTCGGCAGCATCGGCTACGTGCCGCTCGCGATCATGTACCGCGGCCCGATCGTCGCGCGCCTGTCCGATTTCAAGGGCAAGCGGCTCGCGCTCGGCGCGGAAGGCAGCGGCGCGCGCGAGCTGAGCCTCGCGCTGCTGAAGATGAACGGCATCGTGCCGGGCGGCTCGACCGAGCTGCTGCCGACCGCCGGCGAAGACGCCGCGACCGAACTGCTCGACGGCAAGATCGACGCCGCGTTCCTGTCCGGCGACTCGACGCAGATCCCGGTGATGGCGAAGTTGTTCCGCGCGCCCGGCGTGCACGTGTACTCGTTCACGCAGGCCGAAGCGTACGCGCGGCGCTTCCCGTACCTGACCGCGATCACGCTGCCGATGGGCGTCTACGATCTCGGCCGCAACCTGCCGCCCGCCGACATCCATACGGTCGCACCGACGATCGAGCTGGTCGCGCGCGACACGCTGCATCCGGCGCTGTCAGACCTGCTGATCGAGGCCGCGCGCGAAGTCCACGGCCACGCGACGATCCTCCAGCACGCGGGCGAATTCCCGTCGCCGATCACGCGCGGCTTCCCGCTGTCGGACGATGCGGCGCGTTACTACAAGTCGGGCAAGACCTTCCTGTACCGGCGCCTGCCGTTCTGGGTCGCGAGTCTCGTCGACCGGCTGCTCGTCGTGGTGGTGCCGCTGATCGTCGTGCTGATTCCGGGGCTGCGGCTCGTGCCGTCGCTGTACGGCTGGCGCGTGCGCTCGCGCATCTACCGCTGGTACGGCGCGCTGATCGCGCTCGAGCGCAGCGCCCTCGGCGAGCATACGGCCGAGGAACGCGTCGCGCTGCTCGACGAGCTCGACGACATCGAGGAAGCCGTGAACCGGATGAAGATGCCGCTCGCGTATGCGGGACAGTTCTACGTGCTGCGCGAGCACATCGGCTTCGTGCGCGAGCGGCTCACCGCGCACGACCGCGACACGGCGGCAGGCACGCCCGGCGCCGACACCGGCGTCACGTCGCCGCCGGCCGGCGCGCCCCCTCGGGCGACTCCCGGTTCCGCATGAGCGGACGATCCGCGATCATTACCGCATCCGCGCGCCACCGCGTAACATGAGGGCCACCGCCAGGCGCGCACGCCCCACCTCTGGAGATCCGCCATGACAACCGGCCTCGACACTGCCCAGCCTGCCTGGTTCTTCGACTTCGTGTCGCCGTTCTCCTACCTGCTGCTCGAACAACACGACAAGTGGCCGGACGTGCCGTTCGAACCCGTCGCCGTGTCGCTGCCCGACCTGCAGCGTCACTGGGGGCAGCGCTCGAGCGCGGACGTCCCGGCCAAGCGCGTGTTCACGTACCGTCACGCGCTGTTTCGCGCCGAACAGCTCGGCATCCGCTTCAAGATGCCGCCCGCGCATCCGTTCGATTCCGACAAGGTGCTGCGCCTCGCGATCGCGCTGCGCGCCGACATCGCGACCGTGCTCGAAATGTTCCGCTTCATCTGGCGCGACGGCAACGATCCGTCGACACCGGACGGGTTCGCCGCGCTGTGCGAACGCGTCGGCGTCGGGCACGGCGACGAACTGATCGAATTCGAGGAAACGAATGCACAACTGCGCCGCAACACCGATGACGCGATCGCGCTCGGCGTGTTCGGCGTGCCGACTTTCTGGATGAACAAGCAACTGTTCTGGGGCGAGGACGCGCTGCCGATGGTGCTGTACTGCGCGCGCACGCCGAACTGGCTCGAGTCGCGCGAAGTCAGGCGGATCAGCACGCTGCCGAAGGGCCGCGCGTGATGGCCGGTATCACGCACGGCAACGCGCGGCTGCGGTAAGGTTACGCTTCCCCGAATCGACCCGCCCCGATGGAAGACGACGACCGTACCGCCTCGCTCGATATCTGGCTCGTGCGCGTATTGCGCACGCTGCTGCTCGAGCGCAGCGTCACGCAGGCCGCGCTACGGCTGAACCAGACCCAGCCCGCGATCAGCACCGCGCTGCGCAAGCTGCGCGAAACGCTGAACGACCCGATTCTCGTGCGCGGCAAATCCGGGATGGTGCCGACCGAATACGGCGCATCGCTGCTCGGCGCGGCGTCGCGCGCGCTGCGCGAAGTCGACTTCATCGCGACGCCGCACGGCGACTTCGATCCGTCGTCCGCGCGGCGCACGTTCCGCGTCGCCGCGCCCGACTACCTGAACGACTTCTTCATGCCGACGCTGATCGAGCGCTTTCGCGACGCGGCGCCGCATGCGCATCTGGAAATCGATTCACTGAATCCCGCGCTCGATCATGCGGGCGCGCTCGAATCGGGCGCGCTCGATCTCGTGATCGGCAACTGGCCGAAACCCGATCCGCGCTTCGCGCGCCAGGACCTGTTCTCCGACACGATCGTGTGCCTGATGCGCGACGCGCATCCGCTCGCGCACGCGCCGCTCACACGCGAGGCGTACGCGTCGGCCGCGCACGTCGCGCCGACGCCGTACACCGGCGACAAGCGCAACGCGATCGAAATCGGCCTCTCGCGCGCGCGCCTCACGCGGCGGATCGTGACGACGCTGCCGTACTTCGGGATCGTGCCGCAGGTGCTGCTGCAATCGGACCTGATCTTCACGACGACGCGCCGCTTCGCAACGCACTATGCGCAACTGCTGCCGCTCGTCGTCGTCACGCCGCCCGTGCCGTTTCCGCGCATCAAGAGTTACCTGCTCACGCATCCGCAGCCGGATCGCCCGACCGACATCGCGTGGCTGTGCGCGCTGATGCAGAGCGTGTCCGACGAACTGACGGCGCAACGCGGCCGCAAGCGCTGACGCGCAACCGCACGGGCCTTCGCCTTCAGTCCGCGCGGCTCGCTTGCGCCGCGCAGGTCGTTTCCTGCAGATGGGTCCAGCGCACGACGCCCGCCGCGTCGCGCTCGAACACGGCCGTCGCGCGACGCGCGGGCAGCTCGCCCGATGCCGCATGCTGCGCCTCGAAATAGGTAAGCACCGCATGCGACGCATCGGCCGCAAGCACGCGGATTTCCGACAACGCGATGCGCAGCCCGGGCTTCACGCCGCCGAGCGTCGCGAACAGCGCGCGCGTGCCGTCGCGATCGAGCGCGCGACCGTCGGTCATGATCATCGTGAAATCGTCGGAGAACAGCGCGATCA
Organism: Burkholderia sp. WTPI3; assembly: GCF_021483755.1. Classification (NCBI taxonomy): domain Bacteria; kingdom Pseudomonadati; phylum Pseudomonadota; class Betaproteobacteria; order Burkholderiales; family Burkholderiaceae; genus Burkholderia; species Burkholderia sp. WTPI3. Next base: position 88,851 of record NZ_JAGIXF010000015.1, read on the forward strand.
GCGCGTCGAGCGCGGCGGGTGAAGTGTCGACGCCGGATAGCCAGCGTTCGATGACGACGAGGCTCGTATCGAGCGCGTCGAGATAGGCCTGATGATCGGACATGGTGCCTGCGCGAAAAAAATGCGCGGCCCCATGCCGCGCATTCCGTGCAGTGTATGCAAAAACGCGCGCGTGCGCGTCGCGCATGCGGTTATCGCGCGCAGCTCACGTCGTCGCGCGTGCGACCCGCCGCGGCCGCCTTTGCATCGGCGACCGGCGTGCCCGAGCGCGCCTGCAGCAGTTCCGCACAGACGGCCACCGCGATCGCGCCCGGCGCCTTGTCGACGATGCCCGCAACCCCGATCGGGCACACCATCTCCGTGAGCCTGACCGGATCGACGCCGCGCGCCGCGAGCCGGCGTTCGAACTTCACGCGCTTGGTGCGCGAGCCGATCATCCCGAAGTACGCGAAGTCGCGCCGCCGCATGATCTGCGCGGCGAGCGAGAAGTCGAGCGCGTGGTTGTGCGTCATCACGAGGAAGTACGCGCCGGGCGGCGCCGCGTCGACGACGGCCTCCGGCGTGTCGGTTGGCTCCGGCTGCACGTTCGGCGGACATTCGTCCGGGAACAGCTCGTCGCGCGTGTCGACCCACTGCACGACGCACGGCAATGCGCCGAGCAGCGTGACGAGCGCGTGACCGACGTGCCCCGCGCCGAACAGCACGATGTGCATCGGCGGCCGCGCGGCGCTCGCACGGTTGCGCCGGCCGGTGCCTTGCGCGAACGCGTAGTCCGATGCGCCCGCGCACGCGCCGTCGCACCCGGCGACGGGCGCATGCGACGCGGCACGCAGCGAGCGGGTGGGCCCGTTCATGTCAGCCTGCCCGCGCGGCGCTCGCCGCACGCACCGCACACACCGCGCGCAGGATCGACTCGCCAGTGGCCGGCGCGTCGAGCGGCGGATTCACCCGGTAGTCGCCGACCGCGGCCACGGCATCGCGCACCGCGAAGAACACCGAGAACGGCAGCAGCAGCGGCGGCTCGCCGACGGCCTTCGAACGGTGGATGCTGTCCTCGACGTTGCGGTTCTGGAACAACCGCACGTTGAACTCGGGCGGCGTGTCGTTGACGGTCGGGATCTTGTAGGTGGACGGCGCATGCGTCATCAGCTTGCCGCCCGCGTTCCACCACAGCTCCTCGGTCGTGAGCCAGCCCATCCCCTGGATGAACGCGCCTTCGACCTGGCCGATGTCGAGCGCCGGGTTCAGCGACGCGCCGACGTCGTGCAGCGCATCGACGCGCAGCGTGCGCATTTCGCCGGTCAGCGTGTCGATCACGACTTCCGACACGGCCGCGCCGTACGAGTAGTAGTAGAACGGCCGGCCCTGCAGCTTCGACTGATCCCAGTACAGCTTCGGCGTCGCGTAGAAACCGTCCGACCACAGCTGCACGCGCGCGAGATACGCCTTCGCGATCACTTCGCCGAACGGCACGCCCGTACCGCCGACCCACACGAAGTCGTTGCCGAACTTCACGTCGGCCGCCTCGACCTTGCCGTCGCCGAACTGCTTCGCCGCGAACGCCGCGAGCCGCTCGCGCAACTGGCGCGCCGCATCCTGCGCGGCCTTGCCGTTCAGGTCCGAGCCCGTCGACGCAGCGGTGGCGGACGTGTTCGCGACCTTGCTCGTGTCGGTCGCCGTCACGCGGATCCGGCCGAAGCGGATGCCGAGCTCGTGCGCGACGACCTGCGCGACCTTGGTGTTGAGCCCCTGCCCCATCTCCGTGCCGCCGTGGTTCACGAGCACCGAACCGTCGGTATAGATGTGCACCAGCGCGCCGGCCTGGTTGAAGTGCGTGACGTTGAACGCGATGCCGAACTTCACCGGCGTGAGCGCGATGCCCTTCTTCAGCACCGTGTTGCGCGCGTTGAATTCGCGCACGCCCGCGCGACGCGCACGGTAGTCGCTCGTCGTTTCGAGTTCGCCGAGCAGCTCCTGCAGCACGTTGTCCTCGACCGTCTGGCCGTAAGGCGTCACGTTGCGCTCCGTCTTGCCGTACAGGTTCGCGTAGCGCACGTCGAGCGGATCGCGGTCGAGCGAACGCGCGACGTCGTCGAGGATGTACTCGATCGCGAACGCGCCCTGCGGGCCGCCGAAGCCGCGGAACGCCGTGTTCGACTGCGTGTTGGTCTTGCCGCAGTAGCCGGCGATGTCGACGTCGCCGAGCCAGTACGCGTTGTCGAAGTGGCACACAGCGCGCGTCATCACCGGGCCCGACAGGTCGGCCGAGAAGCCGCAGCGCGACGTCATGTCGAGCGCGACGCCGTCGAGGCGGCCGTCGTCGTCGTAGCCGACGTCGAAGCGGTAATGGAAGTCGTGCCGCTTGCCGGTGATCATCATGTCGTCGTCGCGGTCCGGGCGCAGCTTCACCGGGCACAGCAGCTTCCACGCGGCGAGCGCCGCGCAGCAGGCGAACAGGCCCGACTGCGATTCCTTGCCGCCGAACCCGCCGCCCATCCGGCGGCATTCGACCAGCACGTTGTGGGACGCGACGCCGAGCACGTGCGCGACGAGGTGCTGCATTTCGCTCGGATGCTGCGTCGAGCAGTACACGTGCATGCCGTCGTCGTCCTTCGGCACCGCGTACGCGATCTGCCCTTCCAGGTAGAACTGCTCCTGGCCGCCGAGCAGCATCTCGCCCGACTCGCGATGCGGCGCGGCGGCAAGCCGCGCGGCCGCGTCGCCGCGCGCGAGCTTCAGCGGCGGAATCACGTAGGTTTCGGCCTTGCGCGCCTCTTGCGCGGTCAGGATCGCGGGCAGCTCTTCGTAGTCGACCTGCGCGCGGCGCGCGGCAAGCCGCGCAGTTTCATGCGACGTCGCGACGACGATGAACATCGGCTGGCCGACGAACTGCACGATGCCTTTGGCGAGCACCGGGTCGTCGTGGATGATCGGGCCGCAGTCGTTGACGCCAGGGATGTCGTCGGCCGTGAACACGGCGACCACGCCGGGCGTCGCGCGCACCGCGTCGAAGTTCATCGACACGATCCTCGCGTGCGGCTTCGCGGACAATCCGAGCGCAGCGTGCAGCGTGCCGGCGACGATCGGAATGTCGTCGGTGTAGGTCGCGCGTCCGCTCACGTGCAGATGGGCGGATTCGTGCGCGCGTGACACGTGCACCTGCGCGGCGTCTGCCTGCGGATCGAGGGTGCTCAGGAACGGTTCTGCTTGCTGGTTCATGTTCGGTGTTCTCCTTCTTCAGACGCGCGCCGCGTCGTTAGCACCTTCAGCGGCCACTTCACGCACGTTCAGCGCCTGCGGCGGCAGCGGATCATGCGGGCGCGTCTCCAGCCAGAATCGGTACATCAGGTTCTTCGCGGTATCGAGGCGATACGCGCTCGTCGCACGCATGTCGGACAGCGGCTGGTAGTCGCGCTCGAGCGCCTGCATCGCGGCCTGCGCGGTGGCTTCGTGCCACTGCGCGCCGTCGAGCACCGCTTCCGCGTGGGTCGCGCGCTTCGGCGTCGCGGCCATCCCGCCGAACGCGATGCTCGGCTCGCGCACCAGGTCGCCGTCCGCGATGAACGCGAATGCCGCGCACACGGCCGAGATGTCGGAGTCGAACCGCTTCGACAGCTTGTAGGTGCGGAACTGCAGCTTCGCGCGCGCGCCGGTGCGGGTCGGCACCTTCACGCCTATGACGAATTCGTGCGGCGCCATGTCCTTTTGCTGATAGCCCGTGTAGAGCGCTTCGAGCGGCAGCTCGCGCACCGTGTCGCCGCCGCGCAGCACGACCCGCGCGCCGAGCGCGATCAGGCCGGGCATCGAGTCGCCGATCGGCGAGCCGTTCGCGACGTTGCCGCCGATCGTCCCCGCGTTGCGGATCGGCAGCGACGCGAAGCGCTTCCACATCTCGGTCAGCTCCGGATACGTGCCGGCAAGTGCCGCGTACGCCTTTTCGACCGTCACGCCCGCGCCGATCTCGATCCAGTCGTCGCCGTGCGCGACCTGCTGCAACTCGGCGATCTGGCCGACATAGATCAGGTCGTCGAGCCGGCGCATCTGCTTGGTGACCCACAGGCCGATGTCGGTGCTGCCGGCGAGGATCCGCGCATCGGGACGCTCGACCTTCAGCGCCGCCAGCGCATCGAGCGTGCGCGGTGCGGCGAATTGCGCGCCGTCGGCCGTGGTGTAGGCGAACGTGTCGTCGCGCTTGAGCAACGCGAGCGTGCGGGCGAGCGCGGCCGTGTCGACCAGCGCCGACGGCTGCGGCGCACCTTCGCCGCTCGCGTCGAACATGCGCACCGCCGCATCGACGATCGGCCGGTAACCGGTGCAGCGGCACAGGTTGCCGGTCAGCGCATCGGCGATCTCGGTGCGCGTCGGCACGTCCTTCGCCTTCGCGCACGCGCCGCCGCAGCCCTCGTGGCCATGCTTCTCGTACAGCGCCCACATCGACATCACGAAGCCGGGCGTGCAGAACCCGCATTGCGAGCCGTGGCAATCGACCATCGCCTGCTGCACCGGATGCAGCGAACCGTCCGGCTGGCGCAGGTCTTCCACCGTCAGCAGCGCACGGCCGTCGAGCGTCGGCAGGAACTGGATGCACGCGTTGACGGCCTTGAACGCGACCGTGCCCGAATCGGTCAGCTCGCCGACGACGACCGTGCACGCGCCGCAATCGCCTTCCGCGCAGCCTTCCTTGGTGCCGGTGCAGTGCGCGTCCTCGCGCAGATACTGCAGCACGGTGCGGGTGACGTCCGCGCCGCTGACTTCGCGGACCGCGTGACGATGGTAGAAGCGGATCGGCTCACTCATGTCTCTATCATTCTTCAAGTGGGGGCAAGGCGGCCTGCGCTTGGCGCTCGACCGACGTTTTTCTGACAGTTTGCACGCTATCACCATCAAATTCCGCAACCCATAGCCCATCACGCATGAGGCCCATATAACTGCCGCGATATGCGCGCCGGGACTGCCCGGCGCGCCCGCCGCGCGTTGCCCCGCGTGGTTTTCCCGTTGGTCCGCTCCGGTCCGCCGTCGATCCGTCACCGATTAAAACGGGGCCCCATTAACTAAACGGTACATGCGCCAAAACCGGTTCCATGGGAAAATCCCGATTCCGTTTCTCGCCGCCTTCCGTTCCGTTTCGATCATCCGTTCCGACCCCATGTCAACCGATTCCGCCATACCGCCGCGCAGCGGGTTCGCCGTCACGCTGCAAATCGTGTCCGTCGTCTGCTTCACGTTCATCTGCTACCTGACCATCGGCCTGCCGCTCGCGGTGCTGCCGGGCTTCGTCCATGACGACCTCGGTTTTTCCGCGATCGTCGCGGGCGGCGCGATCAGCGTCCAGTATTTCGCGACGCTCGCGTCCCGGCCGCTCGCCGGACGCTTCGCCGATACGCTCGGCCCGAAGCAGACAGTGCTGCGCGGGCTGATCGGCTGCGGCGTGTCGGGCATGCTGCTGCTCGTCGCGCTGCTGCTGGCGCACTGGCCGGCCGGGAGTCTCGTGCTGCTGGTCGCGAGCCGGCTCGTGCTCGGCGTCGGCGAGAGCCTGTGCGGCACCGGTGCGATCCTGTGGGGCATCGGCCGGGTCGGCGTCGCGCACAACGCGAAAGTGATCTCATGGAACGGCATCGCCACCTATGGCGCGCTCGCACTCGGCGCGCCGGTCGGCGTCGCGATCGCGCATACGCTGAATCCGGCGCTGATCGGCGTGATCGTGATCGCGCTCGCCGCGATCGGCTTCTACCTCGCGCGCCTGATCGATGCCGTGCCGCTCGTGCACGGCGAACGGATGTCGTATGCGAGCGTGTTCACCCGCGTGCTGCCGCACGGCCTCGGCCTCGCGCTCGGCTCGGCGGGCTTCGGCTCGATCGCGACCTTCGTCACGCTGTACTACGCGGCGCGCCACTGGCCGAACGCCGCGCTGTCGCTGACCGTGTTCGGCACGCTGTTCATCGGCGCGCGGCTGCTGTTCGCGAACACGATCAAGACTTACGGCGGCTTCCGCGTCGCGATCGTGTCGTTCGCATTCGAATGCTCGGGCCTCGTGCTGCTGTGGCTCGCGCCCGTGCCGCACGTGGCGCTCGTCGGCGCCGCGCTGACTGGTTTCGGCTTCGCGCTGATCTTCCCGGCGCTCGGCGTCGAGGCCGTTGCGCTCGTGCCGCCGGCGAGCCGCGGCGCGGCGCTGTCCGCGTATTCGGTGTTCCTCGACCTGTCGCTCGGCATCACGGGCCCGCTCGCCGGCTATGTCGCCGGCGCGTTCGGCTATCCGCAGGTGTTCCTGTTCGCGGCCGTGGCCGCGGCGGCCGGCGTGGGGCTGTCGATGGTGCTGTACCAGCGGCAGGCGCGGGTCGAGGGGAGCGGTGCGGCGGCATAAGGACAGAAAAGGGTAACGATCGGCGAACGCTGTGCTGAATGCGTTCGCGAACCATCGCCCGCGAGCCAATGACACCCGCTATTTGCGGGCGTCATTGGCCTCACTGGATCGCCCGGCTTCGGGGCGTTACACGCGGGTCGTCACAAAGCTTTTGACATCCGCCCGGGCACAGGGGAACTAGTTCGGTATCAATCTGATACAGGTCTAGCGTTCCGTCGCTCTTTCGCACCATCTCATCGGTGAATGTCTTCTTTTCGACGATGATGTTTTCGCTCTTGATTCCCAGTTGTTTTAGGTATGCGACCGCATCCGTGGCGCGCTCATCTTTGAGCTGTTCGCCGCTCCGTTCTTTCGTATAAGCGCCGGGTATTACGACGGCTTGAACTTCGACGCCTGGCCATTTTTTTGCCTCGATTACTGCGTCGGCAATTCTTAGCCTGTCGGCATTGGAAACGTCAATGCCGTTTAGCGGCAATGAAATTCGGACTGGCTCCCCTATGGTGCATGCGTATGCAGGCGTGATGCCAACGTATGCGAATAATGCGAGCATCGCTGATGCGCTCCGGATGGCATCTTTGATGTGGGTCTTCATTTCATGACCGTCCTGTCGAAGGTAGCAATGTATCCCGTAATGCTATCCGCGTTTCGGATCGCGCTATCAGGGTTGCTCATTGCGAAAATTCTCAACCCGGATTCCGTATCGGAATACGCAATGTCATCTGAATCGAAAGTGTCGATATAGTGGGCGCATTCGTGAATGAGTGTCTTGACCTTCGCTGCCGGCCACAAGTCGCCGTTTGAAATCGTACAGAACTTCGAATAGATGGCAATGATTCGTTTTTCGGAATCCGGCTTGCATACTCCAGCCGTATTGCTGCCACTGTCGGGTATCACACCGCAGGTGAGTTGCGTGTTCATGGTGTCGTCCCATCGAACAATTTTCTCCGGAACAAGCTCTTGCATCGCGTTGAGCAGCTTCGGAAGCCCGATCGCCAGGATTGCCCGGATGTCGTTGTCGGCACGGCCCGAAGTAGAGACGGGCACGCGCCTGTTCCGCTACGTTCCACGTAGTCACGCCCGCGATACGCTGTTGTATCAACGAAGTCGCCGCATCGCGGGCCTTCATGACTAATTCTCCGAACGCCTTGTTGGCCATGTTCGTGCATATGGGTGTCGTGTTGATGGACACATAGACCATCGACCCCGGATTGGTATTGGTGACGGCCCTCGAATGGACGAGGATCTATTCTTCGTTTTCCTGAACTTCGAAGTTGTATTTATTTCCCGAAAAACCGTTCATTGCGTCAGCGCCCCTTCGTATAGATTTTCAAAGATGCCGATGCGTCGGTGACGATTCGATAGCGAACGTTGACGAGCGGGCGGTGCGCATCATCGAGCAAGGTGAATTGCTCGTCATGTACGGCATCCGATGAGGCAAACGGCAGATGGGCTGGACCAGGTTTGCGCCCATTCAGCGTCGCAATCTCTCCTGCAGTAAAAATCATCCGCATGCCGCGCTCAGCGTAAAAGATCGGCGGCGGGTTGCATCCGCAGACATTGATATCCCCGCTTAATGCCCACTGTTTGCCGTTCGGGCCGGTACCGGGCCAGCGCGGCCCTTGCGGTGCGATGTACCCTTCACGCTTGCAGGCCGTACAGTAGGTCTTCATATCGAGCGTGGCGATCTGAACCCTCGGCGGCGGATTGGAACAGGTCACGGTGTCGAGGCCTTCGACAATCACCGCTTCCCCGGCGCTGCCGCCTTTGGCAAGAAAGTAGCGGATCATGGGCGCCACCTCAGTGGGGCATGGACGAGCGGGTGACGACGCTAAATACAACGGACGACGCTACGCCTTGTCGCTCGGGGCTATCGGTGATCGTGTCGCCGTTGCTCAACCGGCTGCCCACCAATGCCAATGGCTTGCCTCCGCTATGGTTGTTTCCCGCGCCGTCGATAATCGCGGCCTCGCTGCCGTCGTCATAGGTCACTACATCGCCGACGCAGGCGACTTCCAATCCAGCCAAGGTCAGGCCGCTGGTTGCGGTGGTGACGCGTCCACCGCGTTCCGTGAGCGCGCCAACGGTGGCGAAAAGATGGGTCGGTGCTTGGAGTTCGTTTTTCATCCGGCTTCCCTGTCTCAGTAAATGGAATGGCTGCCTGGAGACGCTATTCCAGATAAGAAACGTCGATCAATCGGACGAATATGATTCGGCACCTATAACAGATGTGAATTGCTCTGTTTTACTGTTTGAATCAACCTAGCGCGGGATTACGCCGGTGGATCGGTGCGATAGCTTGATTTCTTCGGCGTCGCTTTCCATCCAGCAGCCGACTTATTCATCCCGCCCGGGTGCGCTTGCCGGTGATTCGGTCTCAAGTCGAAAACCAATCATTCACACGTGAGCGAACACCTGCCCCATCGGGGTGTCGTCCTCCGGATAGAACGTCGGGTAACCGCGCTCTTGCGAGTCGTGGTACCTGGCCCCCGATCACGCCGCCCGCAAAAACAACCGCCGCGTGAGATCGAACGCAACGAGATTGCCGGCCAGCACGAGCAGCAGCCCGACCACCGCGAGCGGCGACCACTGGTAGCCCTCGAACACCGTCGACACCGCCAGCGCGACGATCGGGAACAGCACCGTGCAATACGCGGCGCGCTCCGGCCCGATCCGGCCGACGAGCGTCAGGTACGCGGTGAAACCGATCACCGAACCCGGCACCGCGAGATACACGAGCGCGCCGAGATAGCGCGGGCTCGGGTCGATCATGAACGGCATCCCGGCCACCGCGCTGCCGACCGTCAGGATCGCCGCGCCGATCAGCATCGCCCAGCCGTTGGTCGCGAGCGGGTGCAGCCCCATCGACTGCATCCGGCTCGACAGCAGGTTGCCGACCGAGAAGCACATCGTGCCCGCGAATGCGATCGCGAGACCGATCCAGGTCGCGTGATCGTCGAGGTGGCCGGCCATCTGCTGCCAGAACAGGCACGCGATGCCGGTCAGCCCGAGCAATGCGCCGGCGATCGCGGACGGTCGCAGCGGGCGGCCCATGAACAGCCGGCCGTTGATCGAATTGAGCAGCGGCGCGGTCGAGAAGATCACCGCAACTAGCCCGCTCGGCACGACCTGCTCCGCGTAGTAGAAGCACAGGAAGTTCAGGCAGAACAACGCGAAGCCCTGCGCGACGAGGTAGCGCCACGCTTCGCGCGGCGGGCGGACCGGCCGGCGCATCACGCGCAGCAGCGCGAACAGCACGGCGGCCGCAAGCCAGAAGCGCCAAGCGATCGAGACGGGCGGCGGCACGGCGCCCAGCTGCCACTTGATCGCGATCCAGGTGGTGCCCCAGATCAGCACGGTGACGAAATAGAGCGACAGGTTCATGGCGGCGATGAAGCGAAATCGAGTGAAACGGACGCCGACTATGCGGCCGCACCGCCCGCGCGAATTGTCCGGAATTGCGGTCTTTTTCGGCCCGCCGCACGGCGCGTCGCGCACGCGCTTATACTCGGCGCATCATGAGTTCGCCCCTGCACGCCCCACCCGTCGATCCCGCCGCCGCCCTGGCCGGCGGTGCCATGCCGTTCGGCCTGCAGTCGGTATGCCGGACGCTCGCCGAGGCGAACGCGACGCTCGAGCGCTTCACGTGGCTCGGCGACCATCTCGCGATCGCCGAATGGACGCGTATCACCGACGAAAGCGAGACGATCTACGACCAGCCCGGCCATCACACGCTGTCGTGCTATCTCGACGGCGGCTACCGGACGGAACGCCAGCGCGTGCAGCGTTATGGCGCGCCGAGCCTGCTGTGCGCGCTGCCGGGCGACCATGAATCGCGCTGGTGGGTGCGCGGCGAGATGCACTTTATCCACCTGTACTTCCTGCCCGAGCACTTCACGCAGCGCGCGATCCGCGAGCTCGATCGCGAGCCGCGCGAGTTGAAGCTCGCCGATCGCACCTATTTCGAGGATGCGCGCGTAGCGGCGCAGTTCCGCTCGCTCGCGCTGGAACGCTGGGACGATGCCGACGGCCGGCTGCGCGTCAACGAAGCCGCCCACGACGTGCTGAGCCTGCTGCTGCGCGGCCAGAGCACGATGCGCACCGACATGCCGTTCCGCGGCGGGCTCGCGCCGGCCGTGCGACGCCGCGTGCGCGACTATATCGACAGCTACCTGTCTCAGCCGCTGACGCTCGGCGAGCTGGCGAACGTCGCCGCGCTGTCCGAATACCATTTCTCGCGAATGTTCCGGCTGTCGTTCGGCCGCGCACCGCATGCATGGGTCGCCGAGCAGCGGCTCGCGCGGGCGCGCCTGCTGCTGCGCACGACGTCGCTGCCGCTCGCGCAGATCTCGGCCGAATGCGGCTACGCGAATGCCGGCCACTTCAGCCATCGCTTTCGCGACGCGCACGGCACGACGCCGAACGCGTATCGGCGCGCCATGCAGGGCGGCTGAGCGCCGCACGCCGGCTCAACGGCCGGTTGCGCGCAGCGCACCCGGCACGCCCTTCTTCCCGCTTACGTACCGCGCCGCGACAGCTCCTGCTCGAGCGCGGCCACGCCGGCCGGCAGGTCGACCGGCACCTTCAGGTCGACCATCGTGCGGCCGAACGCATGCAGCGTACGGAACAGGTTGTGTTCGCGACACTGCTCGCCCATCTGGCCAATCCGCACGATCGGCAGACCGAACGAGCCCGAGATCTCGACCTGGTACTGCTTCGAGATATGGCCGCAGACCATCCCGGGCGTCAGCCCTTCCGGCGTCTCGATCCCGACCACCGAATTGAGCCGGCAGTCCTTCGGCGCATAGAGCGTGAGCCCCATCGCCTCGACACCCGACTGCAGCGCGAGCGAGCAGCGCAGATGGCGCGCGAAGCGGCTTTCGAGCGTCTCCGCGCAGACGAGCCGCAGCGCCTCGTGCAGCGCGAGCACGCCCGACACCGGCGCCGTGTAGTGATAGCCCGCGTTGTGCCAGAAGTTCTCCGCGAGCGCCATGTCGAGGCACCAGTGCGCGTTCGGCTCCGGACGATGCTTCATCCGCTCCCACGCGGCATCCGAAAACGCGATCAGCGACACGCCCGGGATCGACGACAGCCCCTTCTGACCGCCCGTGATCACCGCGTCGATGCCCCACGCGTCCATCTCGAGCGGCATCGTCGACAGCGTGCACACCGCATCGACGACGACCAGCGCGCCGGCTGCCTTCGCGAGCGCCGCGATGTCGCGCAAGTCGCGGTTCCATACGGTGTTCGACGTCTCGCCCTGCACGATCGTGACGATCTCGGGCCGCTCGCGCGCGATCGCGTCGGCGATCTCGTCGAGGCTCGCGACCGAGCGGTCGGCCACTTCGAGCGTCGCGACGTCGGCGCCGACGCGCGTGGCCATTTCGGCCATCCGCGCGCTGAAGAAGCCGTTGCGGATCGACAGCACGCGCGTGCCGCGCCACGCGAGGTTCGAAATCGCCATTTCCATCGCGGCGGAACCGGGGCCGGCGACGCCGAGCACCCACTTCGTGCGGGTCTGGAACACGTAGCGCGCCATCTCCTTCACCTGCTCGATGATCTTCGCCATCGTCGCGCCGAGGTGGTTGATCACGATCGTGTTCGCCTTCGCGACGGCGGCCGGGATCGGGACCGGGCCGGCGCCCATCATCAGCAGCGGTTCTTCGGGCAGGATCGCGTCGAGCGGCACGACGACGGGACAGGGAATCGGCGAGTAATCGATGGACATGGCTGGCAAAAATGGAAGGAGGAAAACGCTGGGACGTCGCCCGCCGCACGGCACGGCGAACTGATCGATCATTCCGCGTTCCGCGGCTGCGCGCAAGAGGCACGCACAGCCGGACAGCGTGACGCTGGCCCGGTCGACGGACCGGGCCAGCGTCCGCGCACACGCCGCGCAATTGCATTTCTCATTGACGGGGAATCGCGCTCCGCATGCGAATCGGTTCCATCTTCGGTTCGATTCGCGCGATTTACTCCGGCAATATTGTGACAACTCCCCGATGCCGGCCGTTGGGCTCTGCGCATCTACCCACTAAAATATCCGGCATCACGATAAAAATCGCGCGGCGGCAATCGGTCCGCGAAAACCGGGGGCGCTAAAAAACATCCATTATCACGGCATCTATTGGCGACCGATTTCACCCATTACCGTAAGCGGCCGCACGAAATTACACCCAACATACTGTTTTTAATAAAAAATCTCCATCCAGACCGTGCCCACCTTCAATACATCCCCAGCTCCCTTCATTGAGCCCGATCGGCCCCACATCGTTTAACCGATACCTGCGAATCCGATTTTCCGCAACCCGCCCCTTTTCTCAGGTTGACGGATATCGCTTCCGTCATGAACAATCATCTGTGGAATCAAAAATCGATTTTTCGATACGAACGAGAACCGGGGTCGCGCGACGGTTTTCCAGGGCGTGCGACGAAAAATCACAACCATAAATCAATCAACCGGGCCAGAAATACGCGAGCCATGAACCAGATTCAGACCATGCGTGTGTTCGTCTGCGTCGCCGAGCAGCAGAGCTTCCGGCGCGCGGCGCACCATCTAGGCGTGTCCAATGCGCTTGTCACGCGTTCGATCGCGATGCTCGAGTCGCACCTGAATACGCGGTTGATCCACCGCACCACGCGCAACCTGTCGCTGACCGAGGCGGGGCTGCGCTACCTCGACGGCTGCCGTGCGCTGCTCGAGGAATTCGACCACCTCGAGGCGTCGGTCGCGCATGCGGTGCGCGAGCCGGCCGGCACGCTGCGCGTCGTCGCGTCGGGCCTGCTGTCGCCGCTGGCCCTCACGCCGCTCGTCAGCAGCTTCCGCCACCGCTACCCCGAACTGCGCGTGCAGCTCACCGTCGCCGAAGGGCCGCTCGACGTGCTCGATTCGGGCTACGACGTCGGTATCATCACCGGCAACCGGCTCGACGGCAACCCGACGCTGATCGGTCATGCGCTCACGCCGAACCCGTTCGTCGCATGCGCGGCGCCCGCCTATCTCGAACGCCGCGGCGAGCCCCGCATCCCCGACGACCTGCCCGGCCACGACTGGGTCGCGCTCGCCCCGCATCAGCATGCGCCCGCGTGGCGGCTCGTCGGCCATGACGGCGTCACGCATTCGGTCACGCTGCGCCCGACCTGCACGGTCAATCAGCTCGCGCTCGTGCAAGCGGCGGCCGCGGCCGGCTCGGGCATCGCGGTGCTGCCCGAATCATGCGTTGCCGACGCACTGGCGAGCGGCGCGCTCGTGCGGCTGCTGCCCGGCTACCGGATCGACGACCCGGACGCGCAACTGTCGCTCGTGTATCCCAATCGCCAATATGTGCCGGCTCGCACGCGCAGCTTCGTCGAACACGCGCTCGAGCATTTCGGCGTGCAGGCGGCCGGCGAGCGGACGAGCTACGACTTCCTGCGCTCGCCGCGCGGCCCCGATCGTGCCGATATCGTCACGGGCCTGCAGTAAACTGCCCCCGACAGCCATCGGAGGTGCAGCATGCGCGTGATCCTGTTCAGCAGCCGGCAGTACGACGACGATTCGTTTACCGCCGCCAACCGGCAGTTCGGCTATCGGCTGCACTTCCAGCCCTCACACCTCGACGCGGAAACCGCGATCCTCGCGCATGGCTATGACGTCGTCTGCCCGTTCGTCAACGACACCGTCGACGCAGCCGTGCTCGAACGGCTCGCCGACGGCGGCACGCGCCTGATCGCGCTGCGCTCGGCCGGCTTCAACCACGTCGACCTGGCGGCCGCCGAGCGGCTCGGCATCGCGGTCGTGCGCGTGCCCGCGTATTCGCCGCATGCGGTCGCCGAACATGCGGTCGCGCTGATCCTCGCGCTCAATCGCCGGCTGCCGCGCGCGGTGGCACGCACCCGCGAAGGCGACTTCTCGCTGAACGGCCTGCTTGGCTTCGACCTGCACGGCAAGACCGTCGGCGTGATCGGCACCGGTCTGATCGGCCGCGTGTTCGCGAAGATCATGATGGGCTTCGGGATGCACGTGCTCGCGCACTCGATGCCGCCGCACGACGAAGAACTGATCGCATTCGGCACGCGCTATGTCGAGCTCGACGATCTGCTGCGCCATGCCGACATCGTCAGCCTGCACTGCCCGCTGCTGCCATCGACGCACCATCTGATCAACGCGCAGACGCTCGCGCGGATGAAGCACGGCGCGATGCTGATCAATACGGGGCGCGGCGGCCTCGTCGACGCGCACGCGCTGATCGATGCGCTCAAGAACGGCCAGCTCGGCCATCTCGGGCTCGACGTGTATGAGGAGGAAAGCGGCCTTTTCTTCGAGGATCATTCCGACCTGCCGCTGCAGGACGACGTGCTCGCGCGCCTGCTGACGTTCCCGAACGTGATCGTCACGTCGCACCAGGCGTTCTTCACGCGCGAGGCGCTCGCCGAAATCGCGCACACGACGCTGCTGAACATCGAAGCGTGGCACGCGGGCGCGCCGACCAACGTCGTCACGCCGGGCCGCTGACTCGCCCCGTTCGGCATACGCGATCCGTCAACGATCCGTTATTTTGTTTCGACTGAAGTAACGCCGTGCGCGCCGCGTCTGCTATCGTTGCGCGGATTTCTCCCTGCTTGCGCCGCCCATGCGTTTCGACGACTCCGCCATTGCCGCGGTCTACCGTGCCATCTTCGAACGGCGCGACATGCGCCACTTCACGCGGGCGCCGGTCGATCCGGCCACGCTCGCGCGGCTGCTGCGCGCCGCGCACCACGCGCCGAGCGTCGGCTTCATGCAGCCGTGGCGCTTCATCCGCATCACCGATCCCGCATTGCGCACCGCGATCCACGCGCTGGTCGAGGCCGAGCGCCGCGCGACCGCCGACGCGCTCGGCGAACGGCAGGACGAATTCATGCGGCTGAAGGTCGAAGGCGTGCGCGAATGCGGCGAGTTGCTGGTCGTCGCGCTGACCGACGACCGCGAGCGCCACGTGTTCGGCCGCCGCACGATGCCGGAGATGGATCTCGCGTCCGCCGCGTGCGCGATCCAGAACATGTGGCTCGCCGCGCGCGCCGAAGGGCTCGGGATGGGCTGGGTGTCGCTGTTCGACGTCGATGCGCTGCGCACGCTGCTCGGCATGCCGGCCGGCGCGAAGCCGATCGCCGTGCTGTGCATCGGCCATGTCGACGCGTTCTACGCGAAGCCGATGCTCGAGGCGGAACGCTGGGCCGCGCGGATGCCGATCGAAGCGTGCCTGTTCGAAAACGGCTGGGACGCGCCGGCGGCTTCCGCCCCCACCTCCGCCGATTGCACGCCCACCGTGTCCTCGGTCGTAGCCGGATCGTCATCGTCGCCCGAGATCGCCGCAGCAGACGAAGCCCCCGCCGCCGCACCGAACTCGGCACTCCCCGACCGCTGACCGAGCGAACCGTTTGCAGCACGATCAAGCCCGATTCGCCGGTTTTGTTCCGACCCGACATACCCGACCGATACCTGCCTGAACCCGGCGAAATCCCACACTGTGGCGCACCACAGCCGCCTTGCCGTCGCACGCCGACAACATCCGTTTTGGCCCCAAACATAGGGGTTTTCACTGAAGTAGAATCGCGGCTGATGTCCTCCGCCCGCCCGTCTCGCGCATCCTGCGCCGGTCCCGGCAGCGGCTCGTTCCGTAACCTGCCACCGCGATGCCTTTACCTCTTTTCGCCCTTGCCGTCGCCGCTTTTGGAATCGGTACCACCGAGTTCGTGATCATGGGGCTGCTGCCCAACGTCGCCCGCGACCTCGGCGTGTCGATTCCGGCCGCCGGGATGCTCGTGTCGGGCTACGCGCTCGGCGTGACGATCGGCGCACCGATCCTCGCGATCGTCACCGCGAAGATGCCGCGCAAGCGTGCGCTGATGGGACTGATCGGCCTGTTCATCGCGGGCAACCTGTTCTGCGCGATCGCGCCCGGCTATGCGGTGCTGATGGCCGCGCGCGTCGTCACCGCGTTCTGCCACGGCGCGTTCTTCGGGATCGGCTCGGTGGTCGCCAGCAACCTCGTCGCGCCGAACCGACGCGCGCAGGCGATCGCGCTGATGTTCACCGGCCTCACGCTCGCGAACGTGCTCGGCGTGCCGCTCGGCACCGCGCTCGGTCAGGCGTACGGCTGGCGCGCGACGTTCTGGGCCGTCACCGGCATCGGCATTGCCGCGGCGGCCGCGCTCGCGGTCTGCCTGCCGAAGAACCTCGCGATGCCCGACACCAGCATCACGCGCGAATTCAGCGTGCTCAGGCATCCGCAGGTGCTGATGGTGCTCGGCATCAGCGTGCTCGCGTCCGCGAGCCTGTTCAGCGTGTTCACCTACATCACGCCGATCCTCGAGGACGTGACCGGCTTCTCGCCGCACCAGGTCACCTACGTGCTGCTGCTGTTCGGCCTCGGCCTGACCGTCGGCGGCACGCTCGGCGGCAAGCTCGCCGACTGGCGCCGGATGCCGTCGCTGATCGCGACGCTCACGCTGATCGGCGTCGTCCTCGCGCTGTTCGCCGGCACGATGCACATGCCGTTCGCAACGCTCGCGACGATCTTCGTATGGGGCATCCTCGCGTTCGCGATCGTGCCGCCGCTGCAGATCATGATCGTGGATCGCGCGAGCGATGCGCCGAACCTCGCGTCGACGCTGAACCAGGGCGCGTTCAACCTCGGCAACGCGACGGGCGCGTGGCTCGGCGGGATGGCGATCGGCTCCGGCGTGTCGCTCGTGAACCTGCCGTGGGTCGGCACCGCGATGGCCGTCGCCGCGCTCGCGCTCACGCTGTGGTCGGCCTCGCTCGAACGCCGCCCGGTGGCCGCGCCGACCGAATACATCTGATGCGCCGCGCCCCGCTCGCGCGCCGCGGCGTTCGTTGCGCGCGCAACCCCATTCGATCCTGATGGCCTTCATGGACCTTTCAGGGCCCGCGGTGTAGCATCGCGCCCGATGAAAGCCATTCTCAATCGTGATTTCCTCGCGCTGATCCTGAGCGTCGCGGTAGTCGGTCTCGGTACCGGTGCCACGCTGCCGCTCACCGCGCTCGCGCTGACCGAAGCCGGCCACGGCACCAACGTCGTCGGCATGCTGACCGCAGCGCAGGCGCTCGGCGGCCTCGCGATCGTCCCGTTCGTCACCGCGCTCGCGCGGCGCATCGGCGCGCGTCGTGCGATCGTCGTGTCGGTCGTGCTGCTCGCCGCCGCCACCGCGCTGATGCAGTTCACGTCGAACCTGATTCTGTGGGGCGTGCTGCGCGTGCTATGCGGCGCCGCGCTGATGCTGCTGTTTACGATCGGCGAGGCGTGGGTCAACCAGCTCGCCGACGATTCGACGCGCGGCCGCGTGGTCGCGATCTACGCGACCAATTTCACGCTGTTCCAGATGGCGGGCCCCGTGCTCGTCAGCCAGATCGCCGGCGCGACCAGCATCCGCTTTGCGCTCTGCGGCGCGCTGTTCCTGCTCGCACTACCGACGCTCGCGACGATCCGGCGCGCGCCGCTCGCCGGCGACGATGCGCATCACGAAACGCACGACAGCTGGCTCGCCGTGCTGCCGCGCATGCCTGCGCTGATCATCGGCACCGGCTTCTTCGCGCTGTTCGATACGCTCGCGCTGTCGCTGCTGCCGCTCTACGCGATGGATCACGGCGTCGCGAGTGCGACCGCCGTGCTGCTCGCATCGATCATGCTGTTCGGCGATACCGCGATGCAATTCCCGATCGGCTGGCTCGCGGACAAGCTCGGGCGCGAACGCGTACATCTCGGCGCCGGCTGGATCGTGCTCGCGGGGCTGCCGCTGCTGCCGCTGGTGATCGCGAATCCGTGGCTATGCTGGCCCCTGCTGTTCGTGCTCGGCGCGGCCGCCGGCAGCATCTATACGCTGTCGCTCGTCGCGTGCGGCGAACGCTTCCGCGGCTCGGCGCTCGTCACCGCGAGCTCGCTCGTATCGGCGTCGTGGAGCGCCGCGAGCTTCGGCGGCCCGCTGGTTGCGGGCGCATTGATGGAGCAACTGGGCAGCAACGCGTTGATCGGCGTGCTGGTCGTGTGCGTCGCCGCGTTCGTCGCGGCCGCGCTGTGGGAACGCCGCACCGCGCTGCAGCGCGCGATCTGACGCCGGCGTAGTTCAGCGCGCGACTGTCGGCGTATCGACACGCAGGCGTATCGACGTGTCGGTACCGCCGCCCGCCTGCCAAACGAAAACGGCCCGCGCAATGCGGGCCGCCCTGCTCCGGCGAATCACGCGCGACGTATCGCGCCGCAGCCGCTTATGCGCTACGCGCCGGCAGGATCTTGCCGGCACACGCGCCGAAGCCGACGCGATAGCCGTCGCCCTGGCACCAGCCCGCGAGCGTGAGCTCGTCGCCATCCTCGATGAATGCACGATTGCCGCCGCCGTTCAGCGCGAGCGGCTCCTTGCCGTTCCACGTCAGTTCCAGCAGGCTGCCGAACGAATCCCTGGTCGGTCCGCTGATCGTGCCCGAACCCATCAGGTCACCCACGCGCGTGTTGCAGCCGGCAACCGTGTGATGCGCGAGCTGCTGCGCCATCGTCCAGTACATGTGCTTGAAGTTGGTGCGGCAGATCGACGTCGCTTCGGCGGCACCTTCCGCGCGCAGCGTCACTTCAAGCGCGATGTCGAACGCATGCTCGCCCGTGTGCCGCAGATACGCGAGCGGCTGCGGCGACTGTTCGGGCTGCGCGACGCGGAAGGGTTCGAGCGCGTCGAGCGTGACGATCCACGGCGAGATCGTCGTCGCGAAAGTCTTTGCATTGAACGGGCCGAGCGGCACGTATTCCCACTGCTGGATGTCGCGCGCGCTCCAGTCGTTCAGCAGCACCATCCCGAAGATGTGCGCTTCGGCATCCTCGCATGCGATCGGCTCGCCGAGCACGTTGCCCTGGCCGACGATGAAGCCCGTTTCCAGTTCGATGTCGAGCTTGCGGCACGCGCCGAACACCGGGCGCTCCTGGTCGGGCAGCTTCAGTTGCCCGTTCGGACGCCGCACCGGCGTGCCGCTCACGACCACCGACGACGCGCGGCCGTTGTAGCCGATCGGCATTTCCGACCAGTTCGGCAACAGCGCATTCTTCGGATCGCGGAACATCGAACCGACGTTGGTCGCATGCTCCTTCGACGAATAGAAATCGGTGTAGCCGGGAATGTCGACAGGCAGATGCAGCGTCGCGTCACGCTGCGCGACAAGCACTTGCGCGCGCAACGCGGCGTCGTCGCGCAGCCTCGGGTTGTCACGCGAGAACAGGTCCGACAGCTGTACGCGCACGCTGCGCCACGCATCGCGGCCGAGCGCGATGAACGCGTTGAGCGTCGGCGCGGCGAACACATCCGCACCGGCCGGCACCGTCACGAGGTCCGCACGCGCGAGCGCGGCGAGATCGACGATCTGGTCGCCGAGCGCGACGCCCGCGCGGCGCGCCGCCTGCTTCGCATCGCTGAAGATCCCGAACGGCAGGTTCTGGATCGGGAAATCGCAGGCGGGATCGTTCGCCGTATCGACCCAGCTCTTGCGGGCGGGGTCCAGCGTCGCGCGCCAGTCTTGGGTATCGCTCATCGTTGCTCCGGATTGAAGTGTTTCCTGATGCCTTGCCAGCATTCGAAGTAGTCGGCCTGCAGCTGCGCGGTGTCGAGCGCGTAGCGCGTCGGCCGGATCAGCGTGCGGGTTTCGAACATGAACGCCATCGTCGCGTCGACCTTGTGCGGCTTCGACGTGTCGCCAGCGGACGCCTTCTCGAACGTGTCCGCGTCCGGCCCGTGGCCCGACATGCAGTTGTGCAGGCTCGCGCCGCCCGGCACGAAGCCTTCGGCCTTCGCGTCGTACGCGCCGTGCACGAGCCCCATGAACTCGCTCGCGACGTTGCGGTGGAACCATGGCGGGCGGAACGTATCCTCGGCCGCGAGCCAGCGCGGCGGGAAGATCACGAAGTCGATCGTGTCGACGCCCGGCGTGTCGCTTTGCGACTGCAGCACGAGGAAGATCGACGGATCCGGGTGATCGAAACTGATCGACCCGATCGTGTTGAACAGGCGCAGGTCGTATTTGTACGGTACGTAGTTGCCGTGCCACGCGACGACGTCGAACGGCGAATGGCCGATGTCCGCGCGCCACAGGCGCCCGTTCAGCTTCGCGACGAGCTCGAACGCGCCTTCACGATCCTCGTAGGCCGCCTGCGGCGTCAGGAAGTCGCGCGGGTTCGCGAGCCCGTTCGAGCCGATCGGGCCGAGGTCGGGCAGGCGCAGCAGCGCACCGAAGTTCTCGCAGATATAGCCGCGCGCATCGCCGTCCGGCAGCGTGACGGAAAAGCGCACGCCGCGCGGGATCACCGCGATCTCGAACGGTTCGACGTCGAGCCGGCCGAATTCCGTCGCGATGAACAACCGCCCCTGCTGCGGCACGATCAGCAGTTCGCCGTCGGCGCTGTAGAAGAAACGGTCCTGCATCGAGCGATTCGCCGCGTACAGATGAATCGCGCAGCCGTTCATCGCGGCCGCCGAGCCGTTGCCGGCCATCGTCACGAGCCCTTCGACGAAATCGGTTGGCTCGACCGGCATCGGCAGCGGATCCCAGCGCAACTGGTTCGGCGGCGTCGGCGGCACGTCGGCCGAATCGCCGAATTCCGACACGAGCCGCTGCACGCCCGTGAACGGCTCGAACGGCCGATGCACGGCCGCCGGCCGGATCCGGTACAGCCACGAGCGGCGGTTGTGCCCGCGCGGTGCGGTAAACGCGGTGCCCGACAGTTGCTCGGCATACAGGCCGTACGGCGCACGCTGCGGCGAATTGCGGCCGTGCGGCAGCGCGCCGGGCAGCGCCTCCGTCGCGAATTCGTTCGCGAAGCCGCTCAGGTAGCCGGCGCTCGCCGGTTTCGACAGGTCAAACGTCATCGTTTCCTTTCTCCATCAATTCATGGCGGCGTTCGGCGCCTGCGCACCGCTGCGCCGCGTTACGCCGGCCAGGACGACGACGAACAGCGCCGAGCACAGCACGGGCACCGCGGCCGCATGGAACAGCGCGCCATTGGTCCAGTTCAGCGCAATCAGTTGTCCGCCGACGAGCGGCCCGAGCACCGAGCCGATCCGGCCGATGCCGAGGCTCCAGCCGATGCCGGTCGAGCGCAGCGACGTCGGGTAATACTGGCCCGCGAGCGCGTTCACGGCCGGCTGCCCGCCGACCACGCAGAACCCGCCCGCGAACACGACGAGCAACAGCCACGGCAGCGCATGCGCGACCGAGCCGATCAGCCCCACCGATACGGCCGCGCATGCGAAGCAGGCGAACAGCACGCGCACGAAGCCGTAGCGCTCGATGAACCAGCCGAGCGACAGCGTGCCGAGCACGCCGCCCGTCTGCAGCACCGTGCCGACGATCACGGCGGTGCCGGGCGAATAGCCCGCGTCGCGCATCACGGTCGGCAGCCAGTTCGACAGGAAGTACAGATCGATCAGGTTCATGAAGCTGATCGCCCACAGCAGCAGCGTGACCGGCAGCCGGCCGTGGCGGAACAGCTCGGCGACCGGGGCGCCGCTCGCGGCGCGCTCGCGCACGACGAGCCGTGTGTTCGCATCGATGCCGGCCTGCGGCGCGAAGCGTGCGAGCCAGTCGCGTGCCTGCGCGTCGCGCCCTTTCAGCACCAGGAACTGCATCGACTCGGGCAGCCGCGCGAGCATCGCGATCGTCAGCACGAATGGCACCGCGCCGCCGATGAAGAACACCGAGCGCCAGCCGAATGCCGGAATCAGCGCGGCACTGATGAAACCGCCGAGCGCCGCGCCGAGCGTGAAGCCGCACGACACGATCATCATCCGCTTCACGCGATGCGCGGCCGGGCTGAACTCGCCGACCAGCGCCATCGCGTTCGGCATGATGCAGCCGAGGCCGAGGCCCGTGACGAAGCGCAGCGCCATCAGCACCGGGATCGAACCGGCGAACGGGGTCGCGAGCATCGACACCGCGAAGAACAGCGTCGAGCCGATCAGCACCGGGCGCCGTCCGATCCGGTCGGCCAGCACCGACAGCCCGAGCGCGCCGAGCAGCATCCCGAACAGGCTCGCGCTGAACACGGGCCCGAGCGCCTGCTTCGGCACGCCCCATTCGGCAATCACGCTCGGCGCGACGTAACCCATCGCCTGCGCATCGAAGCCGTCGATGACGAGACACAGCCCGCAGAGCACGAGCAGCATCCAGTGAAAGCCCGGGCGATGGGTCTCGTCGATCACGTGCTCGACTTCGAGCACGCGCGTGCCGGCCGGCGCCGCGCTCATTGCACCACCTCGGCGGCCGGATGCGCAGGCGCGCTCACGCCCTGGCGCGCGAGCGCCATCGCTTCGCGCAGCACGTCGGCATCGCCGATCTGGTTCGCGAGCAACAGGATCAGCTTCGCATTGACGAGTTGGCTGTCGGCGTCGGACAGGTCGCGATGCATGTCGATCAGCGCTTCGTAGAACGCGTCCGGATCGGCCAGGCGCGGGCGGGTATCGAGTCGGGGCATGACGGGTGTCTCCGGTGTCGTTGTCGGGTTCGATGCCGTGCTCAGCATGCGCAGATCGCGCGCGCCAGGGCATCGGCGATCGCCTGGCGTTCGAGCGTGCGTGTCCGCGCACACACGTGCTGATCGGGGCGCAGCAGATAGAACGTGCCCGGCTGCGCGTCGTAGCGTTGCGCGGCGAAACCGTCGATGTCCTCCACCACGTCGACGCCGGGCACCGGTTGCGCGTGGCCGACCGGCACCACCAGCACGGGCCGCACCGGCAGCGCGAGGCCGTCGAGCGCCTGCGCGAGCGCGGCGGCATCGCCCGGCCGCCCGAACAGCATGCCCGCGAAACCGTCGCCCAGATGCTGCAGCAGCCAGCCGGGCGCGCCCTGCGCGCGCACCGGCGCATCGGCCGCCGCCGCGCCCGGTCGCATCGCGCACGCGAATGCGTCGCCGTTGCGATCCGGCGTGTTCAGTGGCGAATCGGCGAGCACGGCCGGCACCGACAGGCGGCCGCTGTTCACGAGCTTGCGTGCGAACTCGCAGTCGCGCGCGAGCTTCAGCGTCGCGTCGCGGAACACGCGCGACACCGCGCTCTTCGGCGTGATGAAGTCGGTCGAGCGCGTCGAGTTGCGGATGTTCTCGTCGGCCGCGAATTCGCGCTCGCTTGCATAAGTGTCGAGCAGGCGGTCGTCCGAACGGCCGTCGAGCACGAGCTTCAACTTCCAGGCGAGGTTGTCCGCGTCCTGCACGCCGCTGTTCGCGCCGCGCGCACCGAACGGCGACACGCCGTGCGCGGAATCGCCCGCGAACAACACGCGGCCGTGACGGAACGTATCCATCCGCTGGCAGCGGAACGTGTACACGCTCACCCATTCGAGCTCGAACTCGACCTCCGGCCCGAGCAGCGCGCGCACGCGCGGGATCACCCGCTCCGGCTGCTTCTCGGCGACCGGATCGGCGTCCCAGCCGAGTTGGAAGTCGATGCGCCACACGTTGTCGGGCTGGCGATGCAGCAGCACCGACTGGTTGCGGTGGAACGGCGGGTCGAACCAGAACCAGCGTTCGGTCGGAAATTCCGCCTTCATCTTCACGTCGGCGATCAGGAAGCGGTCCTTGAACGTGCGGCCGCGGCTCTCCAGCCCCATCGCCGCGCGCATCGGGCTGCGCGAACCGTCAGCCGCGATCACGTACCGCGCACGCAGCGTCTCGATGCCTTCCGGCGTCTCGACGGTCAGCGCCGCGTGTTCCGCCGACTGCGCGACGCCCGTCACCTTGTGCTTCCAGCGGATGTCGATGTTAGGCAGCGCGAACGCGCGCTCGGCCAGATAGCCTTCGACATAGTATTGCTGCAGGTTGATGAACGCGGGACGCGCATGCCCTTCCTCGGGCAGCAGGTCGAATGCGTACAACTGCTCGTCCTGCAGAAACACCTTGCCGACGTGCCAGCTCACGCCCTTGTCGACGAAGCGCTCACCGCAGCCGAGCCGGTCGAAGATCTCGAGCGTGCGCTTCGCGAAGCAGATCGCGCGCGAACCCGTCGACAGCGTGTCGTCGTCGTCGAGCAGCACCACTGGCACGCCCTGCTGCGCCAGATCGATCGCGGCCGACAGACCCACCGGGCCCGCGCCGACGACGATCACCGGATGCACGGCCGCGTCCTCGCCGCCGGCTCGCGCCGCGCGCGTCCGGTATTCGAACTTCAGCGTCTGGTAATCGAT
>NZ_JAGIXF010000150.1:0-9051 GCF_021483755.1 Burkholderia sp. WTPI3
CGATGGAGGTCCGCGACGACCGGCAGCGTCTGGACGACGTCGCCAAGCGACGTCACCTTCACGATCAAAATGCGCTTCATTGGAATCATGGGTTTTACTTGCGGAATAACACGCCGAATACATTGAACCGGATGTCCGCGAGGTCGGATTGCTGTCAGTGCTGTTGCAGCTCGACGGATTCGGCGAGCCCGGGACGTTTCCGAGCCCGGCGGTGACGGCTGGAAGCCGGGACAGGCTCCGCCTGACGCCTACGCGAAGCTGCGTTCTTCCGACGCGAAGTTCAGCGTTCGTGGCGTCCAGGCAGTCAGAATGGTCCCGAGCACGCTGATTTCACCGTCCGCGAGGTGTCCATCCGCCGATGCGACAGCGAGACACATTTCAATGATTCGCACGCGCAAATCGGGATCGTCGATTTCCGCGAGTAGCGTTTCGAGCGTGGCTTGATCGAGATGGCCGGACATGGCGCCGGACGAAACGTGGCTGATCGCCTGGTCCTCACATACCGTCTGGACGATTTGCGCAAACCCGGCCGATTCGATCCCGAACCTGCGTCTGGTCTCGAGTTTCTCAAGGAACCGTTCCTCGCTGGGATCGATGTGGCCGTCCGCGATCAGCACCAGCGCGACGATGCGCGCGGCTGCCTGGGCGCTGTTGCGGGGATAGGTTCTCATGCTGTTGTTCCTTTGCGGGATCATCCCGCGTTGTTGAAGAACCAACAGTTTCGAGGGTTTGGGTGATCGGAAAAATCAGTTAATCCGATACTGAAACTTCGGAAAAAACGAAGTTAGGAGGGTGGTTTCGCGATGAGGTGGAGCGCAGCCTTGATAGGGGTGACCTTGATGTCCACGGATTTTTCCGGTCAGCTGCCGTTAGGCCCAGTAAGGCATTTCCTTGTAACCTAAATAAATATCTATATAAATCAATGCGATACTGTCTACCCTTCGCTTGAAGGTCGCCGGTCATTTTCGGCAGATTGTGTCGGCCTGAAATTCCACCACCGCCGGCTCGACGGGCCTTCTTGTTAGGCTCGCTGACTGGTTGATGCGATGGCGTTGTCGGCTGCGGTACTCGGCAGGATCCGCTTCGCCTGGAGTGTCACTGGGAAATTGAAAGTGCCGTGCAAATTGATACCGTCCATATCCCCGAGGCTGGCGGACCTGATCGATATTCCGGATATCGAAGACTCTCTCGGGCGGTTCGGCACGCGCGGGCGCGGTGCATATGCCGGGGATTGCCGACGATCCGGCCGGCGATGTCAGCACGCCGCCGGCATCGCGGATCAGCGCGCAACGGCTTCCGTGTTCCGGATGCTGCCGAGGAACCGCGACAGTTCCACTGTCTGCGGCCGCTCGAAGATGTCTTCCGCCGTGCCGCTTTCCCACACCCGTCCCTGGTGCATGAACACGATCCTGTCGCTCACCGCGCGCGCGAAGTTCATCTCGTGCGTGACCATGATCAGCGTCATGTCCTCACGCGCCAGCTGCTCGACGACGCCCAGCACCTCGCCGACGAGTTCGGGGTCGAGCGCCGACGTGATTTCGTCGCACAGCAGCACGCTCGGCTTCATCGCGAGCGCACGCGCGATCGCGACGCGCTGCTGCTGGCCGCCCGACAGCTGTTCCGGATACGCATCGAACCTGTCGCCGAGGCCGACGCGCTCGAGCATCAGCTCCGCGATCGCGCGCGCCTGCTGGCGGTGTGCCTTCTTCACGACGGACTGCGCGAGCATCACGTTTTGCCCGGCGCTCAGGTGCGGAAACAGGTTGTATTGCTGAAACACCATCCCGACCTTCAGCCGCAGCGCGCGCAGGTCCGCGTGCCGTGCATCGACGCGCTCGCCGTCGATCGAGATCGTGCCTGCATCGATGCTCTCGAGCCCGTTGAGCGTGCGCAGCAGCGTGCTCTTGCCCGAGCCGCTGCGGCCGATGATCGATACGACCTGGCCGCGCTCGACGGAGAAATCGATGCCCTTGAGCACATGATGGGTGCCGAAGTTCTTTTCGAGACCACGGGTTTCAACGAGCGGCATGCCATCTCCTTTGCAACGTGCGCGCGTAACGGGTAAGCGGATAACAGAGCGCGAAATAGATCAGCGCGACGAGCCCGTACACGACGAACGGCCGGAAGGTCGCGTTCGAGATCGCGATGCCGGCCTTCGTCAGCTCGGTGAAACCGATGATCGACACCAGCGCCGTGTCCTTCACGGCCTGCACGCCGAAGCCGACAGTCGGCGCGACCGCGATGCGCGCGGCCTGCGGCAGGATCACGTGACGCAACTGCTCGACATAGCTCATGGCCACGCTCGCCGACGCCTCCCACTGCCCTTTCGGCACGGCCTCGACGCAGCCGCGCCAGATTTCCGCGAGATAGGCGCTGGTGAAGAACGTGAGCCCCGCCGTGGCTGCGACCCACGCCGGAACGTCGAGCCCGACGAGCGGCAGGCCGAAGAACACGATGAACAGCTGCATCAGCAGCGGGGTGCCCTGGAAAACCTCGATATAGAGCTTCGCGCAGCCGCGCAGCACGACCGAATTCGATACGCGCATCACGAGCAGGCCAACGCCGACGAGGCCGCCCGACAGGAACGACACGATCGACAGCACGATCGTCCAGCGCGCGGCCAGCAGCAGGTTCGCGAGAATCTGCCCGAACGTGAAATCGGTCATCGCGCACCTCGTACGCGACGGGAGAACAGGCGGCGCCCCATCGAGCCGAGCATGGCCCGCAGCAGCAGCGCCATCGCCAGATACGCAAGCGTGATGACGAAATACGTCTCGAATGCGCGGAAGTTGCGCGACTGAATGTAGCCTGCCGCATAGGTCAGGTCGGCCACCGAGATCTGCGACACGACCGCCGAGCCGAGCATCGTGATCACGATCTGGCTCGACAGCGCGGGAAACACCTTCGCCAGCGCCTGCGGCAACACGACGTGGCGCAGCATCTGCGCGCGCGACATCGCAAGCGCGGACGCCGCCTCCAGATGGCCGTTCGGGACGGCGGCGACACCGGCACGCACGATCTCGACCGAGTACGCGCCGAGATTGAGTGTCATCGCGAGTATCGCGGCCGTGTATTCGTCGATGTGCACGCCGAGTGCCGGCAGTCCGAAAAAGACGAAGAACAGCTGGACGACGAACGGCGTGTTGCGGATCGCCTCGACGTACGCGCCGATCAGCGGGCGCAGCCGGATGGCCGCACGTGCGTCGGCGCTGTACGCGGCCGCGCCGAGCACGCCGATCGCCACGCCCAGCACGGTCGCGACCGCGGTCAGCGCCAGCGTGGTCGCCGCGCCGCTCGCGAACACGCTGGCGTAATCGGCGAGCTCGCCGAATTGAAGCTGATAGCTCATGACAAGTGGATAGATTCAGGTGCGGACCACGACACCCGCCGCGCTGGCGGCATCGGTCGGGGCGATGTATCGGGCAACGCTGCGATCGGTTACAGTCCGGCCGGCAACGGCTGGCCGAGCCACTTCCTCGACATCGCGCCCAGCGTCCCGTCCTGCTTCGCATGGGCGATCGTGTCGTCGATCTTCGCGAGCAGGCGCGGCTCGTTCTTGTTGACCCCTACGAAGCACGGCGAATTCTTGATCACGAACTTGACCTCGGGCCGGCGCGGCGGATTCTTCGCGAGAATCGCCGCCGCGACGATGTTGCCGGCTGCGATCAGTTGCACCTGCCCCGACAGGAACGCCTGGATCGTCGCGTTGTTGTCCTCGAAACGCTTGATCGTCGCATTCGGCGCGAGCTGCGACAGCGCGATCTCCTCGAGCGCACCGCGCGTGGCGCCGACCGTCTTGCCAGTCAGGTCCGCGGGCGCGCTCACCTTCACGTCGGCCGGCCCGAACACACCCTGGAAATACGGTGCGTACGCGCTCGAGAAGTCGATGACCTTCTCGCGTTCGGGCGTCTTGCCGAGCGACGAGATCACCATGTCGACCTTGTTGGTCGTCAGGTATGGAATCCGGTTCGCACTGTTCACGGGCACCAGCTTCAGCTTCACGCCGAGCGATTTCGCGAGCAATTCGGCCATGTCGATGTCGTAGCCCTGCGGCTGCATGTCCGTGCCGACCGAGCCGAAAGGCGGATAGTCTTCCGGCACCGCGACGCGCAGCGCGCCGTTTTTCGCGATGGTATCGAGCGCGTCGGCGTGCGCCGGCGCAGCAGCGAACAGCGCCATCGCGGGCGCTGCGATCAACGCAACCAGCCAGGTGCGTCGGGGAAACGGTCGAGTCGTCGAGCTCACGGTGAATCTTCCTTGTCTGGTAGGTCGTCGGGCAGCGCGCAACCGTTGCGCGGCCAGTGCAACTTCAGCAAAAACCGGGCCACCGCCGTGAAATGCCTGCCGCTCCGGCACCGGACGGAAGTTCCAGCGAGCCACACGCCTCATTTCGGTGCATGAGCCGGCGCTGGCTGCAGCGGTTGCCCATTCGCGGCGCGCAGCGGCGCACCAAGTTAACCGACTGGTTCACCCGGCGCATCGGTCCGCATGTGTCGGGGTCCGCAACTGGCCCGCGTTGCGGCGTCAGGGTCGACGCCGGTATGCACGGATTCGAGCAGACGCAGTCGAAATTTGCATGCCGTTTGTGAGCCGAATTACGGCTGAATACGTTTGCGACGTACCGTGCCTTTCGTCATGACCGGCGAAGCGCGATCAGGATGGCCGGGCCCGATTCCTCGCCCCTGGTATTCAGGTCAGGTACCGGTGTTCCCGGTCGCTTCGCGAACGGGATGAATCCAGTCACATTAGTGCGAGAGGACGCAGCCATGGCATCGATTCCCGACCCGTCGACAACGGGCGAAACCAACAAACGCAGCTGGCTCGAATCGCACGAAGCCGGCTATCACAAGACCCTCGGCAACCGGCAGGTGCAGATGATCGCGATTGGCGGGGCCATCGGCACGGGGCTCTTCCTCGGGGCTGGTGCACGTCTGCAAGCGGCCGGACCGTCGCTCGCGATCGTCTATCTGGTGTGTGGCGTGTTTTCGTTCCTGATCCTGCGTGCACTCGGCGAGCTCGTGATGCATCGCCCCTGCAGCGGCAGCTTTGTGTCGTACGCCCGCGAATTCCTCGGCGAGAAGGCATCGTTCGTCGCGGGCTGGATGTACTTCCTGAACTGGGCGATGACCGGCATCGTCGACATCACCGCGGTCGCGCTCTACATGCATTACTGGGCGCCGTTCGCGGGCGTGCCGCAGTGGATCTTCGCGCTCGTCGCGCTCTGCATTGTCGCGACGATGAACCTGATCGGCGTGAAGTGGTTCGCCGAGATGGAATTCTGGTTCGCGCTGATCAAGGTCGCCGCCATCGTACTGTTTCTCGTGATCGGCTCGGCAATCCTCGGCACGGGCGTGCATGTCGCCGGCCATGACACCGGGATGCATCTGATTACCGACAATGGCGGTTTCTTTCCGCACGGGCTGATGCCGGCGCTGGTGCTGGTGCAGGGCGTGGTGTTCGCGTTCGCGGGCGTCGAACTGGTCGGCACGGCGGCCGGCGAATGCAGGGACGCGCGCAAGGTGCTGCCGCGCGCGATCAACAACGTGATCTGGCGCATTGCGATCTTCTACGTCGCGTCGGTCGTTCTGCTGGTTTGCCTGCTGCCATGGAGCGCGTACAAGGCCGGCCAGAGCCCGTTCGTCACGTTCTTTGGCGCGCTCGGCGTGCCGGGCATCGGTTCGGTGATGAACCTTGTGGTGCTGACGGCGGCGCTGTCGAGTCTCAACTCCGGCCTGTATTCGACCGGGCGCGTATTGCGTTCGCTGTCGATGGGCGGTTCGGCCCCCGCGTTCCTTGCGCGAATGAGCGCGCAATCGGTGCCGTACGCAGGCATTCTCGTGACGGTCGCGATCTACGTGGTCGGCGTGCTGTTGAACTACCTCGTGCCGTCGAGCGTGTTCGAGATCGTGCTGAACATCGCGTCGCTCGGCATCGTCAGCACGTGGGGATTCATCGTCGTGTGCCAGATGAAGTTCCGCGCCGCGGTCAGGCGCGGCGAGGTGGAGGACGTGTCGTTCAGAATGCCGGGCGCGCCCGTGACCTCGTGGCTCACGCTGCTGTTCCTGCTCGGCGTGCTGGTTCTGATGGCATTCGACTACCCGAACGGTACGTGGACGATCGCATCGATCCCGATGGTCGCGCTCCTGCTCGTGGCAGGCTGGAAGTGGCTGAGCAGCCGCGCGCGCCGCGCATTGCTCAAGCCGACGATTCCGTCGGCCCTGGTACCTCAGGGGCCGCTTGGCAACCCATACCGAGACGACAATGAGTAGGCAGAACGCTCACCACCACCCAGCCAGGCGCTCGACGGTCGGCCACGATCGGTCTCGCCTGAAGCGCGCTTGCAAGATGTTCGCTGCCGCGCCGCAGGTCGACAAGGCGCGGCTGCTGGCGGTGATCGGCCCCGATCTGACGTTGCTCGTCGGCGACCTGGATGATCTCACTGCCCGGCATGCGCGGGGCACGACGTCGATGCATGGCGGGATCGCCGCAAACCGGGGGAGTGTGCGGCGACTGTCGGAGGACGTGCGCGCACCGGCAACGCTGCATTGACCTTCTGCAGTTTATTGCTGGTCGTGACATACGGCAGGGGCGCCCCTGCCGTATGTCGTACGGGACGGCAGGGACATCACGGCGAGTACGGCGGTGCCGAGAAGCAGCCGGCTGCTGCCGGATTCATCAAGTGCTCTCGACGTGCGATCCCTTTTGCAGCAGCCTGCCAAATGCCTCTGCTTCAAGTGGATGGCCGAGCAAGAATCCCTGTACCTCGTCACACATCAATATTTTGAGTTGTTCGAGTTGCGATGCGGTTTCAACACCTTCCGCGACCACATCCATTTTCAACGTGTGCGCCAATGCAATGATTGCCCGAACGATCGCGCTACCTTCAGGGTTGTGCTTGTCGAGCTCATGGGTGAAAAAACGGTCGATCTTCAATTGCTTCGCACGAAAGCGTTGCAGATAGCTCAGGCTGGAATAACCCGTGCCAAAGTCGTCGATCGCAACTTCGAAGCCATTCGTCTGGAATTCGTGAATCATCGCTGTCGTGCGCGCGGCGTCCTGCATTGCCACGGTCTCGGTAATTTCGAACATGAGCTGAGCGGGCTTCACGCTCTCGGCACTCAAGATCCCGAGAAAATTCGAAACCAGATCCGGCTCGGCTATCTGTCGAGGCGACAGATTGATGGCGACCTGGAGCGCCGGCAATCCATCTGCTCGCCAGCGTTTCAAGTGGCGGCACGTTTCTCGAACGACCCAGTTGCCGATTTGTACAATCTGCCCTGTGCGTTCGGCGATGGGGATGAACTCCGACGGCATCAATGTGCCGAGTTCCGGATGGTTCAGCCGCAATAGCGCTTCGGCGCCGGTAAGCGTGCCGCTGCCACCGTGGAATTTGGGCTGGAAATGGAGTTCGAAGTAGCCGGCAACCAAGGCTTCGTGCAACGCGCGCTGGACCTGCAGCGTGCGATTGGCCGCCACGTTCATGTCGCCCTGGAAGAAGCGGTAAGTGCTGCGGCCAGCGCGCTTGGCCTCATACATCGCGACGTCGGCATGCTTGAGCAGTAACTCCACGGTCTCACCGTCACGCGGGTATATCGCAATGCCGATGCTCGGCGTGACTTGCAGCGGCTGCGCGTCGTTCCAAAGGCCTTCGCGCATCCGACTCAGCACGTTTTCCGCAGCACGCTCGACGTCGTCGATGGACGAAATATTCTCCAGCAGCACGACGAATTCGTCGCCGCCAAGGCGTGCCACGGTGTCGCTGGCGCGCACGCATTGCTGCAACCGAAGCGCGAATGCCTTCAGCACTTCATCGCCCGCGGTATGTCCAAGCGAATCGTTGATGGTTTTGAAACCATCAAGATCCATGAACAGCACTGCAAACTTGGCTTCGTAATGACGGTATGCATGGATTGCGTACTCGATCCGTTCCGTCAGTGTGCGGCGGTTCGGGAGGTCCGTCAGTTCGTCGAATTGCGCCATGCGCACGATCTCGCCGTTAAGCCGCGAGACAACACTCGCAAGAAACGAGGTCCGTGCTCCGGTGCGGCTGAGTATGAGCGTCACGATCAGGATTGCCAGCGTGGACAGCGTTACCGCCGTGGCGAGCAAGGGCATAGCGATCTCATGCGTCGCGCCGCAGATCGAACCTGGCAGGAATGTCGCGGCGGCATTCGCCGTATAGTGCATGCCCGTTATCGCGACGCCCATGACGCACGCACCTGCGACTTTCTTGGCGTTCAACTGGCGTTGATTCGCGGCGCGGAGGGATTGCGTAATCCATAGCGCGGCACCCGATGCGCCGATCGCGATACCAATCGAGACTGATACCAACACGGCGTCGTATGTGATGGCCGGCTGCATTTTCATGGCGGCGTCGCCGGTGTAATGCATGCCGGCAATGCCCAGACCCATCAGGACGGCGCTGGCGACGAGGCGTCCAGGCGATAGAGACGCGCGCGAGACGATATACAGCGCAAACCACGACACAACGACAGCGATAGCGAGCGAGGCGCCCGTAATCGCGAAGTCGTAGCCGACTGGAATGGGCAGCGCAAATGACAGCACGCCGATGAAGTGCATCGACCAGATGCCGATACCCATTGCCATGCCACCGCCGGCTATCCACGCCTGACGCCGCCGCTCATGGCTCAGCAGGGCAATTCGGCTGGAGAGATCAAGTGCCGTGTAGGCCGCGAGTGTCGCTACCACCAGGGATAATGCGGCGAGCCAAGGGTTATAGGTACCGTGCACAATATATTTTCCTGTTTTTCGCTACCAATAACGTGCGTGTCAATCGAGCCTGGACCTTGTTTTGGCGTGCATTATACGGGGCGTGATTGAGGTTATCCGATCGGGATTTGCTTCTCGTGATTGCTCGGGGTGACGGATTTTTGTCTGACTTTTTTCAAACGCCTGCGCCGTTGTGGGGGGAACGTGACGGCGGTCGCGAGCACCTGGTTCGGATTCGAAAACCTGGCTCTGCGCGCGATCAGTGGAGGTGAATTCAGGCGCTTTGTTTTATTTTACATAATGCTGATGATCGAATTTTTC
>NZ_JAGIXF010000151.1:0-8865 GCF_021483755.1 Burkholderia sp. WTPI3
CCGTCCGGCGACGGCGGCGCTTACGCGATCCGCTTCGCGAGTTCGACGGCCTTGCCGATGTACGACGCGGGCGTCATCGCGAGCAGGCGGTCCTTCGCGTCCTGCGGGATCGCCAGCGTGCCGACGAATTCCTGCAGCGCTTCGCGCGTGATGCCCTTGCCGCGCGTCAGTTCCTTCAGTTGCTCGTACGGGTTCTCGATGCCGTAGCGGCGCATCACCGTCTGCACCGGCTCCGCGAGCACTTCCCAGCAGTTGTCGAGATCTTCGTTCAGGCGCTGCGGGTTCACTTCGAGCTTGTCGAGGCCGCGGATCAGCGAGTCGTATGCGAGCAGCGAGTAGCCGAGCGCGACGCCCATGTTGCGCAGCACCGTCGAGTCGGTCAGGTCGCGCTGCCAGCGCGACACCGGCAGCTTGTCGGCGAGGTGGCGCAGCGTCGCGTTCGCGAGGCCGAGGTTGCCTTCCGAGTTCTCGAAGTCGATCGGGTTGACCTTGTGCGGCATCGTCGACGAGCCGATTTCGCCGGCCTTCGTCTTCTGCTTGAAGTAGCCGACCGAGATGTAGCCCCACACGTCGCGGTCGAGGTCGAGCAGGATCGTGTTCGCGCGGGCGACCGCGTCGAACAGCTCGGCCATGTAGTCGTGCGGCTCGATCTGGATCGTGTACGGGTTGAACGTGAGCTTCAGGCGGTTTTCGATCACGTCGCGCGAGAACGCTTCCCAGTCGAATTCCGGATACGCGGACAGGTGCGCGTTGAAGTTGCCGACCGCACCGTTCATCTTGCCGAGGATCTCGACCTTCTCGATGCGTGCGATTGCGCGTGCGAGGCGCGCGGCGACGTTCGCGAGTTCCTTGCCGAGCGTCGTCGGGCTGGCCGGCTGGCCGTGCGTGCGCGACAGCATCGGCTGTTCGGCCAGCGCGTGCGACAGCGCGACGAGGCGCTGGTGCACCGTGCGCAGCGCCGGCACGATCACGTGCTCGCGCGCGCCGGCGAGCATCATCCCGTGCGACGTGTTGTTGATGTCTTCGGACGTGCACGCGAAGTGGATGAATTCGCTGGCCTTCTCGAGTTCGGCCTGACCCTTCACCGATTCCTTCAGCCAGTATTCGACGGCCTTCACGTCGTGGTTCGTCACGCGCTCGATTTCCTTGATGCGCGCGGCGTCGTGCGCGGTGAAGCGCTCGGCGAGCTGCAGCAGGAATTGCTCGGACGCTTCGGAAAAGCGCGGGACTTCCGCGAAGCCGGCGCGCGACAGCGCGATCAGCCAGTGCACCTCGACGGTGACGCGGTGGCGCATGAAAGCGGCTTCGGAGAGCCAGTCGCGCAGCGCTTCGGTCTTGCTGGCGTAGCGGCCGTCGATGGGCGAGAGCGCGGTGAGGGCGAAAAGCGTATCGGGACGAGTGTCGGACATGATCGGGCGGGCCTTGGAGCCGGGGCGAACGAGGGGGAGGAGAATCCGACATTTTACCATTGGCGCGGGTCGAGCCCGGCCGACCGGAGCCGGCCGCCGCCGCGACGGGCGATCGGCGCCCCGGCGAGCGCCCGCGCCGGATCGCCGGGCCGCTCGGCTACGGCCGGCGGAGCATGGACAACACGGTCGGCCGGGCCCGCCCGCCGGTAGAATGCAGACTTCTTCCCGACCGCCGCCGCCGCGCCCGCCTGCATGGAACTGAAATGGCTCGAAGACTTCGTCTCGCTCGCGGAAACGCGCAGCTTTAGCCGGTCCGCCGAACTGCGGCACGTGTCGCAGCCCGCGTTTTCGCGGCGCATCCAGGCGCTCGAGGCGTGGCTCGCTACCGAACTGATCGATCGTTCGGTCTATCCGACGCGGCTCACGCAGGCCGGCCAGATCTTCTACGAGCAGGCCCTGACGATGCTGTCGCAGGCGCACGAGGCGCGCACGCTGCTGCGCGGCCACGTCGGCGCGCCGGTGCCGACCATCGAGTTCGCGGTGCCGCACACGCTGTCGCTCACGTATTTCCCGCGCTGGCTGCAGCGGATCGAGGCGAAGATGGGGCAGGTCCACACGCGGCTGCGCGCGCTGAACGTGCACGACGCGGTGCTGTCGCTCGTCGAGGGCGGCTGCGATCTGGTGATGGGCTATCACCACCCCAGCCACCCGGTCGCGCTCGATCCGGCCCGCTACGACATGCTGGTGCTCGGCGCGGAGCCGATCAGCGCGTTCTCGGCGCCGGGCCGCGCGGGCCGGCCGCGCTACACGCTGCCGGGCACGGCCGATGCGCGCGTGCCGTACCTGTCGTATACGCCGAACGCGTATCTCGGCCGGATGACCGAAGTCATCGTCGCGAACGCACCGACGTCGCTGTTCCTCGATCGCGTGTACGAAACCGACATGGCCGAAGGGCTGAAGGCGATGGCGCTCGCGGGGCATGGCGTTGCGTTCCTGCCGCACAGCGCGGTCGAGGACGCGGTGGCCGGCGGCCGCCTGATCCGGCTCGACCGCGCCGCGCGCGGCGGCACGCATCCATTCACGCTGACGATGGAGATCCGGCTCTACTGCGACAAGCTCGCGCTGCAGGGCGACGATCCGCGGCAGAAGCTCGTGCGCGCGCTGTGGGAAGTCGTGCGCGACGAGTTGCGCGAAACGACGGATTGACGGCAACCGGTCGCACGTTCGCTGACGAGCGCCTTGCGACGCCTGTCGGACGCCTGTCCGGCGGGCGTTCCGCATATTCCCAGAACGATTTTTCACGCACGCGATGCACGACCGATCGCGTGCGTTCTTGCGCAAATCGACCGCGGATTTGCGAAAAATCGCGATCATGCAAGAAACGCATAATCGAATAAGCAAACGGCATTGGATAAAAAAAACGGGTTTTTCGACAATGTGCGCAATCCGTTGAACGTTGGAGCGTCCATGTCTTCGCAACTGCAGTCCATTCCGTCCTACCTTCATGCCGACGATCTCGGCCCGTGGGGCAACTACCTTCAGCAGGTCGATCGCGTCGCACCGTATCTCGGTTCGCTGTCGCGCTGGCTGGAAACGCTGAAGCGTCCGAAGCGCATCCTGATCGTCGACGTGCCCATCGAGCTCGACAACGGCACCGTCGCGCACTTCGAAGGCTATCGCGTGCAGCACAACGTGTCGCGCGGTCCGGGCAAGGGCGGCGTGCGTTACCACCAGGACGTGACGCTGTCGGAAGTGATGGCACTGTCCGCATGGATGTCGGTGAAGAACGCGGCCGTGAACGTGCCGTACGGCGGTGCGAAGGGCGGCATCCGCGTCGACCCGCGCAAGCTGTCGCGCGGCGAGCTCGAGCGCGTGACGCGTCGCTACACCAGCGAAATCGGCATCATCATCGGCCCGAACACCGACATTCCGGCACCGGACGTCAACACCAACGAACAGGTGATGGCGTGGATGATGGACACCTTCTCGATGAACCAGGGCCAGACGTCGACCGGCGTCGTGACCGGCAAGCCGATCTCGCTCGGCGGTTCGCTCGGCCGCAAGGAAGCGACGGGCCGCGGCGTGTTCGTAGTCGGCTGCGAAGCGGCGAAGAAGAAGGGCCTCGAAATCGAAGGCGCACGCATTGCGGTGCAGGGCTTCGGCAACGTCGGCGGCATCGCGGCGAAGCTGTTCCAGGAAGCGGGTTCGAAGGTGATCGCGGTGCAGGATCACACGGGCACGATCTATCAGCCGGCCGGCCTTGACTCGAACAAGCTGCTCGACCACGTGGCACGCACGGGCGGCGTCGCGGGCTTCGAAGGCGCCGAGCCGATGGCCAACGACGAGTTCTGGACGGTCGAGACCGACATCCTGATCCCGGCGGCACTGGAAAACCAGATCACCGAGAAGAACGCGGCGAAGATCCGCACGAAGATCATCGTCGAAGGCGCGAACGGCCCGACGACGACGGCGGCCGACGACATCCTGAGCGCGAACGGTGTGCTCGTGATCCCGGACGTGATCGCGAACGCGGGTGGCGTGACCGTGTCGTACTTCGAGTGGGTGCAGGATTTCTCGAGCTTCTTCTGGACGGAAGACGAGATCAACCACCGTCTCGAGCGCGTGATGCGCGAAGCGTTCGCCGGCGTGTGGGCGGTCGCGGAAGAGCACAAGGTGTCGGTGCGTACGGCGGCGTTCATCGTCGCGTGCAAGCGCATCCTGATGGCGCGCGAAATGCGCGGCCTGTACCCCTGATCGGGCGTCGCCGGCCGGCCTCGACGGTCATGCCGGTTGGCTTCGATCAAATCGTGACGCAATCCACCCGATTGCGTGCATGAGCCCTCGCGGGCGGTGCCGAATCCGGCACCGCCCGCGCGCGCATTCGGGGTGCCCGAAGCCGGGAGGACGGCTTCGCGCAGGGCGAGTCGTCATGCGGTAAACAACCAGTTCTTTCAAAAATATTACTTTGATACACTGGCGCAGGTTTTAGCCAAGGAGATGACCAAAATGAAATACCACAAGGCAGTCCTGATGGTCGCGGCGCTGTGCGCGTTCGCGAGCGGCGCGCATGCACAGGAGACCGGCACGCTGAAGAAGATCAAGGACACGGGCGTGATCGCGCTGGGGCACCGCGAATCGTCGATCCCGTTCTCTTACTATGACCAGAACCAGCAGGTCGTCGGCTATTCGCGCGAATTCCAGATGAAGGTCGTGGACGCGGTGAAGAAGAAGCTGAACCTGCCGAACCTGCAGGTCAAGAACATCCCGATCACGTCGCAGAACCGCATCCCGCTCGTGCAGAACGGCACGGTCGACATCGAGTGCGGCTCGACGA
Organism: Burkholderia sp. WTPI3; assembly: GCF_021483755.1. Lineage (NCBI taxonomy): Bacteria > Pseudomonadati > Pseudomonadota > Betaproteobacteria > Burkholderiales > Burkholderiaceae > Burkholderia > Burkholderia sp. WTPI3. The sequence goes on from NZ_JAGIXF010000151.1 coordinate 4,744, forward strand.
CCAACAACGCCGAGCGTCAGCAGCAGGCTGCGTTCTCCGACACGATCTTCGTGATCGGCACGCGCCTGATGACGAAGAAGGATTCGGGCATCAAGGACTTCGCCGACCTGAAGGGCAAGACGGTCGTGACCACTGCCGGCACGACGTCCGAGCGCCTGCTGCGCAAGATGAACAACGAAAAGCAGATGGGCATGAACATCATCAGCGCGAAGGATCACGGCGATTCGTTCAACACGCTGGAATCGGGCCGTGCGGTCGCGTTCATGATGGACGACGCGCTGCTCGCGGGCGAGCGCGCGAAGGCGAAGCAGCCGGGCGAGTGGGTGATCGTCGGCACGCCGCAATCGGAAGAGGCGTACGGCTGCATGATGCGCAAGGGCGATGCCGACTTCAAGAAGGTCGTCGACGACGCGATCTCGCAAGTCGAGAAGTCGGGCGAAGCCGCGAAGATCTACGCGAAGTGGTTCGAAAACCCGATCCCGCCGAAGGGGCTGAACCTGAACTTCCCGCTGTCCGATTCGATGAAGAAGCTGTACGCGAACCCGAACGACAAGGCGCTCGACTGACCACACGGCCGTTGATGCAGAAATGACGCTACTGAAACGGAAGAGGCCACGCTTCTTCCGTTTCTTTTTGCTGGAGTCTTGCCCATGTCTTACCACTGGAACTGGGGCATCTTCCTGAGCCCCGTCTCGACCGGCGAGCCGACGACTTATTTCGGATGGCTGATGTCCGGCTTCTGGGTGACGATCGAGGTGTCGCTCGCCGCCTGGGTCATCGCGCTGATCGTCGGTTCGCTGTTCGGCGTGCTGCGCACTGTGCCGAACAAATGGCTCGCCGCGATCGGCACCGTGTACGTGTCGATCTTCCGGAACATCCCGCTGATCGTGCAGTTCTTCGTCTGGTACCTCGTGATACCCGAGCTGCTGCCCGCGTCGATCGGCACTTGGATCAAGCAGTTGCCGCCAAGCACGCAGTTCTTCACCGCATCGATCATCTGTCTCGGCCTGTTCACGGGCGCGCGCGTGTGCGAACAGGTGCGCTCGGGCATCAACGCGCTGCCGAAGGGCCAGCGCGCGGCCGGCCTCGCGATGGGCTTCACGCAATGGCAGACGTATCGCTACGTGCTGCTGCCGGTTGCGTACCGGATCATCGTGCCGCCGCTCACGTCGGAGTTCCTGAACATCTTCAAGAACTCGGCGGTCGCGTCGACGATCGGCCTGCTCGACCTGTCCGCGCAAGCGCGTCAGCTCGTCGACTACACCGCGCAGACCTACGAGTCGTTCATCGCGGTCACGCTCGCGTACGTGCTCATCAACCTCGTGGTGATGGCATTCATGCGCTGGATCGAAGGCCGCACGCGGCTGCCCGGCTACATCGGAGGCAAGTGATGCATCAGTTCGACTGGAGTAGTATTCCCGGCGCGATACCGACGCTGTGGTCAGGTGCGATCGTCACGTTCCAGATCACGCTGATCGCGATCGTCGTCGGCATCGTGTGGGGCACGTTGCTGGCGCTGATGCGGCTGTCCGGCGTGAAGCCGCTCGCGTGGTTCGCGAAAGCGTACGTGACGGTGTTCCGCTCGATCCCGCTCGTGATGGTGCTGCTGTGGTTCTTCCTGATCGTGCCGCAGCTGCTGCAGGGCGTGCTCGGGTTGTCGCCGACGATCGATATCCGCCTTGCCTCGGCGATGGTCGCGTTCTCGCTGTTCGAAGCCGCGTATTATTCCGAGATCATCCGCGCCGGCATCCAGGCGGTGCCGCGCGGACAGGTGAACGCCGCGTTCGCGCTCGGCATGAACTACGCGCAGGCCATGCGCCTCGTGATCCTGCCGCAGGCGTTCCGCGCGATGGTGCCGCTGCTGCTCACGCAGGCGATCGTCCTGTTCCAGGATACGTCGCTCGTGTACGTGATCAGTCTCGCGGACTTCTTCCGCACGGCCGCCAACATCGGCGATCGCGACGGCACGACCGTCGAGATGGTCCTGTTCGCGGGCGCATGCTATTTCGTGATTTGCTCGTTGGCGTCTGTTCTCGTCAAGGGTCTCCAGAAAAAGGTCACAAGATGATTTCCATCAAGAACGTTTCGAAGTGGTACGGCCAGTTTCAGGTCCTCACCGAATGCACGACCGAGGTCAAGAAAGGCGAGGTGGTCGTCGTGTGCGGTCCGTCGGGCTCGGGCAAGTCGACGCTGATCAAGACCGTGAACGGCCTCGAGCCGTTCCAGCAGGGCGAGATCCTCGTGAACGGCCAGTCGGTCGGCGACAAGAAGACGAACCTGTCGAAGCTGCGCTCGAAGGTCGGGATGGTGTTCCAGCATTTCGAGCTGTTCCCGCACCTGTCGATCACCGAGAACCTGACGCTCGCACAGATCAAGGTGCTCGGCCGCGGCAAGGACGAGGCGAACGAGAAGGGCATGAAGCTGCTTGACCGCGTCGGCCTGAAGGCGCATGCGCACAAGTATCCGGGCCAGTTGTCGGGCGGCCAGCAGCAGCGGGTCGCGATTGCGCGCGCGCTGTCGATGGACCCGATCGCGATGCTGTTCGACGAACCGACGTCCGCGCTCGATCCCGAGATGATCAACGAAGTGCTCGACGTGATGGTCGAGCTCGCGCAGGAAGGGATGACGATGATGGTCGTCACGCACGAAATGGGCTTCGCGAAGAAGGTCGCCCATCGCGTGATCTTCATGGACAAGGGCGCCATCGTCGAGGACGACCGCAAGGACGATTTCTTCTCGAATCCGAAGTCGGAGCGCGCGAAGGATTTCCTCGCGAAGATCCTGCACTGAGCGTTCGCAACGCGTGCGCGCTTGGTGCGCGCCCATGAAAAAACCGCCTGGCCAGTCACCAGGCGGTTTTTTTTCGCCGGCTGCCCGTCGCCGGCTGCCCGTCGCCCACCGACGGCGGCGGACGGGCTCGCGTGTCACGCATTACCAGCTGTAGCGATAGCCGACCTGGCCGGTGATCCCGCGCCGGTAGTCGCCGCCGATGTTGCGCGCGTATTTCGCGTTCGCGTACAGCTCGCCCGACTTGCCGAAGCCCGCGGTCACGCCGATGCCGAGCTCGTACCACGTGCGGCCCAGGTGCGTCGCGAACGGCGTGCCGCCGACGACGGTCTGGCCCGGCGACAGGAAGTCGTGCAGCACATCGGCCATGAAGTACGGCGTCGCGGCACCGCCGCCCGCGTTCGCATCGAGGTTCGGCCGGAAGATGCGCACGCCGACGCGCCCGCGCAGCGCGTTGGCCGTCGTGCCCGATACGGCCGACACGTTGTCGTTGAACCCGTTGAGCTTCAGGTACTGGTACATCAACTGCGCCTGCGGCTCGACGGCGACCGGCGTGCCGCCGATCCCGAACGGCTTGCCGACTTCCTGCGACAGCGCGACGCCGAAGCCGTTCTGCGATGCCTCGTTGCCGTAGCTGTCGCGGTAGCGGTTGCCGTAGTGCGTCACCTGGCCGACGCTGTCGAAGTACGTGCCGTCGGACAGATAGCGCGTCCAGTAGCCGCCGATACTCTGCGCGTGCATTTCGACCGAGCCCGTCGAAGTCGACAGGCCCTGCGTATCGGCGCGCGCCAGGTCGCTGAAGCTCGCATTCGCGACGCCGATGCTCGCCGTCACGCCCGCGTGCGTGCTGCCGCCGGCGCTTGCCTGGTCGAGCGTCCAGTCCTTGCCGAACTGCGCGAAGAACGTGCGTTCGTCCGCCGCGAAGCGGCCCGCGTTCGCATCGAGGCTTTGTCCGCCGATGCGGCCCCATACGCCGTCGCGGTTGCCTGGCGCCTGCTTCTCGAGGTTGTAGACGTCGCCGACGCGTTCATGCAGTCTGCCGAGCGTCGAGAAGCCGTAGTCGGCGTTCAGCAGCGGCGTCATCGCATAGCCCGCGACACCCGGACGATAGGCGAGATTGCCGCCGTTGCCGTTGCCAGTGCCGGTCGGATCGACCGGGTCGCCGGGATCGGTCGGATCGAGTTGCGAGCGCAGGTACCAGCCGTTCGCGTCGCCCTGTCCGCCGCGATAGAGGCGGTACTCGTACGCGCCGGCCTGCACCGGGCCCGCGAGATGGAACGCCGATGCGGTGGTCGTGCCGCCGTTGGCCGTGACGACCACAGGAATCCCGTCGCC
>NZ_JAGIXF010000152.1:0-8746 GCF_021483755.1 Burkholderia sp. WTPI3
GCCGCGGTTCACGTGCTCGACACGCAGGATTTCTTCACCGAGACGCGGCGGCTGGAGCGGCGTCTGGGCAGGGGCGTTGATGACGGTCGAATTTTGCATCGTGCTTACTCTCAATCGAGACGGAGCCGGGATTCCGCATAGGCGTACATCGGACGCCACAGCAGGCGGTTGAACAGGGTAACGAACAGGGACATCACGGCGATGCCCAGAATGATCTTCGGGAAGTCGCCCGCGGCGGTGGTCTGCGCGATGTACGCGCCCAGGCCGTGCGCGACGACCTTCGTGTCGCCCCATTGCACGAACTCGGACACGATGCTCGCGTTCCACGCACCGCCCGACGCGGTGATCGCACCGGTCACGTAGTACGGGAAGATGCCCGGCAGGATCGCTTGCCGCCACCACTGCCAGCCGCGAATGCGAAAGTTCTTCGTCGCTTCCTTGTAGTCGTTCGGATAGGACATCGCGCCAGCGATCACGTTGAACAGGATGTACCACTGCGTGCCGAGCACGATCAGCGGCGACAGCCAGATGTCCGCGTTCAGATGGAAGTGAACGATCACGATGACGAATACCGGGAACAGCAGGTTCGCCGGGAATGCGGCGAGGAACTGCGCGAGCGGCTGGATCTTCTCCGCCAGCTTCGGGCGCAGCCCGATCAACACGCCGAGCGGCACCCAGATCACCGAGGCGATCGCGATCAGCACCAGCACGCGCAACAGCGTGATGAGCCCGAGCACCAGCACGTGGCCGACCTCGCCCATCGTCACACCGGTCGCAACGAAACTGACGACGCGCCATGCGACGTACACCGTCAGCAGGATCACGCACGCGCCCCACACGATGTCGCCGATGCGCGACGCGCGACGGCTCGATGCGGCGCGCGCGCCAACACCCTTGAACGACGGCACGCGCAGCGGCACACGGGCCGCCTGCGACAGCAGCCAGCCGGCCGGCACCAGCAACTGATGGATCAGGTGCGTACGGCGCAGCATGTCGAGCAGCCACGACTGCGGCGCATCGCCCGACGCGGTGTTCTCCATCCGGAACTTGTCGGCCCACGCGACGAGCGGGCGAAACAGGAACTGGTCGTACGCGAGGATCACGACCGACATCGCGACGATCACCCAGCCCACCGCACCGAGGTTCTTGTCCGAGATGGCCTGCGCGAGATACGCGCCGATGCCCGGCAGCGTGATCGTCTGGTTGCCGACGGTGATCGCTTCCGACGCGACGACGAAGAACCAGCCGCCCGACATCGACATCATCATGTTCCAGATCAGGCCCGGCATCGAGAACGGCACCTCGAGCTTCCAGAAACGTTGCCACGACGTCAGGTGGAAACCGCGCGACACTTCGCTCAGGTCGCGCGGCACCGTGCGCAGCGACTGGTAGAAGCTGAAGGTCATGTTCCACGCCTGGCTCGTGAAGATCGCGAAGATCGCCGCGAGTTCGGCGCCGAGCACGCGCCCCGGAAACAGCGCAAGAAAGAACGTGACCGTAAACGAGATATAGCCGAGCACCGGCACCGACTGCAGGATGTCGAGGATCGGGATCAGCACCATGCCCGCACGCCGGCTTTTCGCGGCGAGCGTGCCGTAGACGAGCGTAAACACGAGCGATGCGATCATCGCGGCAAGCATCCGCAGCGTGGTGCGCAACGCGTATTCGGGCAGGTTCGACGGATCGAGCGAGATCTTCTGCGTCTGCAGTACGCCGATCGGCGCCATCGTCTGATGGAAACCGACGATCGCCATCGCGAGCAGGCAGATGATCAGCGGAAACGCGACGGCATCCCAGCGGTTGGGGAGCACGCGCCACGCCGAGGCGTTCGCGGTGCGGTTCGGATCGAAACTGATATCCATCGGTAGCGTCTTGGTCGAATTGAAAATCGATGGGGCCGGCCGCATGACGCGCGGCCGGGCGTGGCATCAGCCGACGCGGCTCAGAAGAGGCCGTGCAGCGCCCAGTACAGGACGGCGGACAGCGCGATCGACGCGGGCAAGGTCAGCACCCACGCGAGCACGAGGTTACGCACCGTGTCCCAGCGCAGCCCCGCGCCGCTCGCGGTCATCGTGCCGGCCACGCCGGACGCGAGCACGTGCGTCGTCGACACCGGCAACCCGTACGCGTCGGCCATCCCGATCGTCAGCATCGCGACGGCTTCGGCGGACGCGCCCTGCCCGTACGTGAGGTGCGACTTGCCGATCTTCTCGCCGACCGTCACGACGATCCGTTTCCAGCCGACCATCGTGCCAAGACCGAGCGCGATCGCGACGGCAACTTTCACCCACGTCGGGATGAACTTCGTCGCGCGGTCCATCTGCTGCTTGAACGCGTCGAGCGCGCTCGCGTCCTCGACGGAGAACGCCGGCGCCTTCGCCTTTTCCATCAGCCGGATCGCCTCGGACGCGACATACATGTTGTTGCGCACGTTGTCGACGAGGCTCTGCGGCACGCTCGAAATGCCGCCGGCCTGCGCGACCTGGTCGGCGATCGTGTCGGTGAGCTTGCGCAGCGCGGGAACTGTCGCGGGCGCCAGCTTGTGGGTGCGCACGTAGGCCTCGACTTCGGCGCGCGCGTCGCCCGACTGCGCGGCGGGGTCCGCGTACTTCACGAGCGTCGTCGATGCGTGGCGCGCGACCGCGACGAACGTGCTCGCCTGGTCGGGCGTCACGGCCTTGTTCAGCGCATAGGCGGTCGGCATCACGCCGATCAGGATCAGCATGATGAGACCCATGCCCTTCTGCCCGTCGTTCGACCCGTGCGCGAACGACACGCCCGTGCACGTGAGGATCAGCAGCAGGCGAATCCAGAACGGCGGCGGCTTGTTGCCCTTCGGCTCCTGATACAGCGCCGGCACCCGCACGATCGCCTTCAGCAGCAGCAACACGAGCGCGGACAGCGCGAAGCCGACCAGCGGCGAGAACAGCAGCGCCTTGCCGACGCCGAGCGCCTGGTTCCAGTCGACGCCGCTCGTGCCCGACGGGCCGCTGACGATCTGGTTCATCAGCCCGACGCCGATGATCGAGCCGACGAGCGTATGCGAACTCGACGACGGCAGGCCGAAATACCAGGTCGCGAGGTTCCACGTGACGGCCGCGATCAGCAGCGCGAACACCATCGCGAAGCCCGAACCGCTGCCGACCTGCAGAATCAGCTCGACCGGCAGCAACTGCAGGATGCCGAACGCGACGGCGCCGCTCGATACGAGCACGCCGCACAGGTTCCACAACCCCGACCACACCACCGCCAGGTGCGGGTCGAGCGAATGCGTATAGATGACGGTCGCGACCGCGTTCGCGGTGTCGTGAAAACCGTTCACGAATTCGAAGCCGAGCGCGATCAGCAGCGCGACGACGAGCAGCAGGAACGGCAGGATCGAGCTCTCCTTGACCGGACCGAGATCCGCGCTCAGGTGAACGCCCACGTAGACGATGCCGCAGGCAATGATCAGAAAAAACAGCGCGAGGCTGATGGTGCGTGTGCGATGGCTGGCCGCACCGCTGGTTTCCGTTGCCGCGAGATTCGGCATGAGGGGCTCCGGATAGGTGTGATTCGGTGTCGCAGGCTATCGGGCGGCCATGACGTAAATGTGACGTGTCACTTACAGGACATTGACAAGTCATCCTGCTATGACCCCGTATCGGCTCGCAGGCCGCGAGCACTGGGGTTCAGCCTCGTAACGCGCGGGAATAAATCCGTCGCCGCATCGGTATCGCAAGCGAACGACGCCGGTTTATTTCCGGACGATCCGGCCGTCCGGTTCCGTCATACGATTGCGAGGCTCACATGTCTTCATCGACTCCCACCCGCCCGTCGCGCCGCAAAGCCCTGCAATGCATGGCGTTCGGCGGCCTCGGTACGCTGTTTACGCTGTCGGGCGGCATCCTGACGCCGTTCGACCTCGCGCTCGCGCAAAACGGCGCGCTTCCCCCCGCCGATGCGGGCCGGCCACTGTTCGTGCAGATCAGCGACACGCACATCGGCTTCAACAAGGACGCGAATCCCGACGTCGCGGCGACGTTGCGACAGACCATCGACCTCGTCAACGGCCTGTCCGCCGCGCCCGCGCTGGCCATCCACACCGGCGACATCACCCACCTGTCCAAACCGGAGGAATTCGACCGCGCGTCGCAGTTGCTGTCCGCGCTGCGCGTGCCGGAACTGCACACGGTGCCCGGCGAACACGACGTCACCGACGGGTCGGGCGCCGAGTACTTCAGCCGGTACGGTAGCGCGTCGAACAACCGCGGCTACTACAGCTTCGATCACGCGGGCGTGCACTTCGTCGCGCTCGTCAACGTGATGCATTTCAAGCCGAACGGGCTCGGCAGCTTCGGCGACGACCAGCTTGCGTGGCTCGCGCAGGACCTGAAGGGGCAGTCGTCGAGCACGCCGATCGTCGTGTTCTCGCACATGCCGATGTGGACCATTTACGAACCGTGGGGCTGGGGCACCGGCGACGCGCCGCAGACGATGGCGCTGCTGCGCCGCTTCGGCTCCGTCACCGTGCTGAACGGGCACATCCACCAGATTGTGTCGAAGGTCGAGGGCAACGTGACGTTCCATACCGCGCGCTCCACCGCGTTCCCGCAGCCAACGGCCGGCAACGGGCCGGGCCCGGTGCCGCTCACGGTGCCGCGCGACCGGCTGCCCGCGATGCTCGGCGTCACGACCGTCCACTTCGCGGGCCATCCGCTCGCATCGTCGCTGCATGACACGACACTCGCATGACACACACCGGGAGACCGACATGAACCTCTTCAGGAAACCGGCGCTGCCGGCCGCGCTGATCCTGTGTGCGGCCATCGGCGGCACACCGCTCGCCGCGTTCGCGCAGGGCCCGTCCGACTCGCTCGTGACGATCCGCAATTTCATGTTTTCGCCGATGTCGACCACGATCAAGGCCGGCACGACGATCACGTGGAAGAACCTCGACGCTGAACCGCATACCGTCGTCAACGACGCGGGGATCTTTCATTCCAAAGCGCTCGACCAGGACGAAACCTATTCGTTCCGCTTCGACAAGCCCGGCGTATACAAGGTGTTCTGCGGGATCCATCCTTATATGAAGGAGACGATCACCGTCGAATGAGCGTGCGGCGGCGCATCGTTCGCGCGCCCCGATGCGCTGCCGCCGTTTAAATAAAGTTTCATCTGGCGACGACGATCTTGCAATCTACGCGCGGCGCGGCGACCCGATAATTCCCGGTGTCGCGTGATTGACGAGGAGACGAGACATGACACGCCCGATGAAGATCGAGATGATCAACGAGTATGGCAAGCAGGCCGTGCTGGTCTCGATAGAGCAGTCGTCGGCCCTGCTGGATCCGGAGGATATCGACGCCGTGATTCAGTATCTGAGCCTGCTGCGCGCGCAGATGCAACCGGCGATTCCCGACGAACCGTCACGCGACGAAAAGTACGTGATGGAACTCGACCCGTGCTGGTACACCGAAAGGCCGCTGCTCTACGATGGCGCCGTGCTGTTCATGCGTCATACGGGCCTCGGATGGACGAGCTTTGCGTTGCCGACCAATAGCCTCAGGCAACTACTGGCAAGCCTGTCGCGACATCTGGAAACCGAAGAAGCGGCGATGAGTCTGCCGAACTGACGCGCAACGCGCGCGTCGATACACCTCGACTTTCCCGGCGCACGTTCCGTGCGCTCCCCGCCGCCGGCGTAACGCGTTCATCGCGTATTCCGGCGCGCGTCGTCGCCTCATCGTCTTCGCCGCCATCAATCATTCGCACTCCGTATATCCAGTGCGATTCCTGCATCGTTCAGCCCGCCAGACACTGCCCCGCCCGCACCCCATTGCCGCTGCGCGTTGCCATCCGCTCTTCGCGCACATATATCCCGGCGTTTTTCACGTCGCGCGAACTTAAGAAAACTTAACCAACGTATCAGCTCCAGTTCGACTCGCCATCGCGGATGATGTTCGCGTCATCTATATGCCGCCATCATGAATCGCTCAAGCGATGCGCGTATTCACGCGCGCGTCGTCGATCTGGCAAGCTTCAGCCTCGCCGCGCGGCAGCTCGGCATGTCGGCCGCGGCAGTCACCCGCAGCGTCGGCATGCTCGAAGCCCATCTGAACATCCGGCTGCTGAACCGCACGACCCGCAGTCTTTCGCTGACCGAGGCCGGCAAGGAATACCTGGACGGTTGCCGCACGATCATCGACAAGCTCGACGAGATGGAATCGAATCTCGTGCAGGCCACCCGCGATCCGCGCGGCACGCTGCGCATTGCATCGTCGATGAGCTTCGCCAGCGCCGGGCTCGGCGCGCTGCTCGCCGCGTATCGTGCGCTGCACCCGCGCGTGAATTTCGACGTCACGACTTCCGGCACGCACATCGACATGGTGGAAGGCGGCTACGACGTGTGCTTCTCCGACGATCGCCGGCTCGCGAGCTCGACGCTGGTCAGCCGGGCGCTGACGACGACGACCGAGCTGGTGGTCGCGTCGCCGGTCTATCTCGCCCGCAACGGCACGCCGCGCGACCCGGGCGAGCTTTGCGAGCACAGCCTGCTGACGGTGTCCGACGGCTCGTCGCGCACCTGGGAATTCGCCGACACGGACGGCAACTACCGCGTCTACGTCGGCGGCGCACTGACGTCGACGGACAGCGGCATGGTACGGATCGCCGCGCTCAACCACATGGGCATCGCGCAACTGCCGTTGCCGCTCGTCGTGCGCGACATCGAGCAGCGCACGCTCGTGCCCGTGCTCGAACAGTACGCGTTCAACGGCGGCCCGCGCTGCGTGTCGATCCTGTATCCGGGCCGCAATTACCTGTCGATGAAAGTGCGCAGCTTCATCGATTTCACCGTCGGCCAGTACCGCGCGCAGGAACAACCTGCACCGCTACTGGCCGTTGCATGACCGCCAGGACGCTCGACGACGCACCATGCCGAGAATACTGACGATCGAAGACGACGCGCTGATCGCACACGACATCGCGCGTACGCTGCATGCCGACGGCCATGTCGTCGACGTCGCACGCACCGGACACGAGGGAATGGTCAAGGCGATGATCGGCGCATACGACGTCGTGACGCTCGACCGGATGCTGCCGGACCTCGACGGCCTCACGATAGTCGCGACCATGCGCGGGCGTGGCATCGAAACGCCCGTGCTCGTGATGAGCTCGCTGTCGGACGTCGACCAGCGCATCCAGGGGCTGCGCGCGGGCGGCGACGACTACCTGATCAAGCCATTCTCGCTCAACGAGATGTCGGTTCGCATCGACGTGCTGATGCGACGCCGCACACACCATTCGAAGGTCGAGACGGTACTGCGAACGGGCGCGCTCGAGCTCGACCTGGTGCGTCGCAAGGTCATGCATCGCGCACACGAACTGGATCTGCTGCCGACCGAATTCCGCGTGCTCGAATTCATGATGCGCCACGCAGGCCGCGTGCTGACGCGCACGATGATCTTCGAGGCAGTGTGGGGCTGCCGCTTCGATCCCGGCACCAACCTGATCGACGTGCACGTCGGCCGCCTGCGCAAGAAGGTCAACCTGCCCGGCGAAGCGCCGCTGATCCGGACCATCCGCGGCTCGGGCTACATGCTCGGCTGACGTCGTGCGCGCTGCCGCGCGCGCCCGACTAAAACTTCTTTCATCTTTCCAGCAGCTTGCTGTTAGGCGCTGCTCTCCAGAATGCACACGTCGGCCGCATGTCAGTGTTTTCCCTGCTCCATGCGAGTCCGCGCCTTCATCGATGCCATTGAACGGAGCAGCGTCTCATGCTGAAAATAGTCCGGCTCGCCTTAACGCGGCCCTACACCTTTATCGTGCTGGCGCTGCTGATCCTGCTGATCGGCCCGCTTGCCGCGCTGCGCACGCCGACGGACATCTTTCCCGACATCCGCATTCCGGTCATCAGCGTGATCTGGAATTACTCGGGACTGCAGCCCGACGACATGTCGGGCCGCATCGTCACCTACTACGAACGTACGCTCGGCACGACGGTCAACGACATCCAGCACATCGAGTCGCAATCGTTCCGCGGCTACGGGATCGTGAAGATCTTCTTCCAGCCGACCGTCGACATCCGCACGGCCACGGCACAGGTCACGTCGATCTCGCAGACGGTGCTCAAGCAGATGCCGCCCGGCGTCACGCCGCCGCAGATCCTGAACTACAACGCGTCGACGGTGCCTGTGCTGCAGATCGCGCTGACGAGCGACACGCTGGACGAGCAGAAACTCGAGGACTACGCGGAGAACTTCATTCGACCGCAACTGCTCAGCGTGCCGGGCGTCGCGATCCCGACGCCGTACGGCGGCAAGACGCGTGAAGTACAGATCGATCTCGACCCGCAGGCGCTGCAGGCGCGCAAGCTGTCCGCGCAGGACGTCGCGAACGCGCTCGCGCAGCAGAACCAGATCATCCCGGCCGGCACGCAGAAAATCGGCCGCTTCGAGTACAACATCAAGCTCAACAACAGCCCGACCGCGATCGACGAGCTGAACGCGCTGCCGGTCAAGTCGGTGGACGGTACGCTGATCTACATACGCGACGTCGCGCACGTGCGCGACGGCTATCCGCCGCAGCCGAACATCGTGCGCGTCGACGGCCACCGCGCGGTGCTGATGAGCATCCTGAAGAACGGCTCGGCGTCGACGCTGTCGATCATCTCCGGCGTGAAATCGAAGCTGCCGCTGATCGAACAGACGCTGCCGCCGGGCCTGAAGCTCGTCACGATGGGCGACCAGTCGACGTTCGTGACAGG
>NZ_JAGIXF010000153.1:0-8597 GCF_021483755.1 Burkholderia sp. WTPI3
ACCGCCGTCCGCGCCAGCCGCCGCCGTCGTCGCACCGGTGCCGCCCGAGCCCGTCGTCGTGACGCCGCCGCCGAAAGTCGTGCGTGTCGCGGCAGCACCGAAGACAGTCATCGTCACGCCTGCTCCGCGCGTCGTCTACGTCGCACCGCCCCCGCCGAAGGTCCTGTACCTCGCGCCGCCGCTGCCGCGTTCCGTGTACGTCGCGCCGCGCGCCGTGTATGTCGCGCACCCGCCGCGTGCGGTCGTCTGGGTGCCCGGCCACTGGGTCGGCCGCGTATGGGTGCCCGCGCACTGGGCGTGACCTGTACCGGGCCTGTTCGATCGAACCGTCTCGTCTGCCATCCTTTTCGTTTGCCATCCGTTTCATCAACCACCCGGTCGGCGCAGCGCGCCGGCCACGCAAGGAGAAACCCCATGAAGTCCATCCAGAAGATGATTGCCATCGCCGTTTTGTGTATCGTCTCAGCAGCAGCGTCGGCGCAGCAGATGCCGGCCGGCGCCGCGAACGGCGGCGCACGCGTCGAACGTGCGCTCTCGCAGTTGCAGACCCGCTTCGCGAACGCGAACACGACGCGCGACGGCAAGCTCACCCGCGAGCAGGCCGCCGCCGGCATGCCGATGGTCGCGCAGCACTTCGACGAGATCGATACGCAGCGCAACGGCTACGTCACGCTCGAGCAGCTCGCCGGCTTCATGCGTCAGCGCATGGCGGCCCGCTGAGCGCGGACCACGCCCGGTCGCGCCACGCACGGAGGCAGCCGATGGAACAGTCCTGCAGGATCGTCGTGCTCGACGACGAGGCGGAGCTGCGCAACATGCTGCAACGCTTCCTCACCGGCCACGGCTTCCAGGTCCGTGCGGTCGCCGACGGCAAGCGGCTCGACCGCCTGCTGCAGCGCGAACCGTACGACCTGCTGGTGCTCGACCTGATGATGGAGCCGGAGGACGGCCTGAGCGTGTGCCGCCGGCTGCGCGCCGAAGGCCACACGCTGCCGATCCTGATGCTCACCGCGAAAGGCGATGCGGCGGACAAGGTTGTCGGCCTCGAAACGGGCGCCGACGACTACCTCGCCAAGCCGTTTCTTCCCGACGAACTCGTCGCGCGCGTGCGCGCGCTGCTGCGGCGCCAGAAGATGGCGGCCGGCGAGCCGACCGTGACGTCGCAGCGGCTGCGCTTCGGTGCCTTCACGTTCGACGTCGGCCAGCAGACGCTGATGCGCAACGACATGCCCGTCGAGATTCATTCGGCGCAGATGCTGCTGTTGCACGCGCTGGGTTCGTCGCCGAACCGCGCCGTGAGCCGCGAAAACCTGCTCGCCCGCGCGCGCGGACGCGATCACGCCGCGCTCGATCGCAGCGTCGACGTGCAGATCCTGCGGCTGCGCCAGATCGTCGAGGACGATCCGGCCAAACCGCGCTTCATCAAGACGGTCTGGGGCATCGGCTACATGCTGGTGGCCGGCGTCGAATCGTGATGCGGCTCCCGCTGCCGCGCTCGCTGCTCGCGCGCAACATCGCGCTGCTGGTCGCGCTCGTCGCGCTGTCGCTCGCCTGTTCGCTCGTCGTGCTGCTGCACTACGTGCAGCGGCCGCGCATCGAACGGGCGTCGATCATTTTCTCGGATTACGTGCAGTTGCTCGACCGCACGCTCGCCAGCCTGCCGCCCGACACCGGCCGCGCGGTGGTCGCGCAGCTCGGCGGCCGGACTCAGCCGCCGCCCGCAGGGCCGCCGCAACCGCCGAATCTGGCCGCCTTCTTCCGCACCTGGCAGCGCGACGTGTTCATGCAGGCGCTCGGGCGCCGTCTGCCGGCCGAGTTGCCCGCGCGCTGGCAGTCGGGCGACGACGAGCGGCTGTGGATCCGCCTGCATGCTGCCGGCGCGCCGGTCTGGATCTCGTTGCCGATGGCCGCCGATGCGCAGGCGAGCGGCATCACGACCGCCCTCGTGCTGTCGGTCGGGCTCGCGCTGCTCGCCGCGCTGACCGGCTACCTGATCCAGCTCCACCTGAACCGTCCGCTCGGCGCGCTGGCACGCGCCGCGCAACGCGTGACGGCGGGCGAGCGTCCGCCACCGCTGCCGACCGACGGGCCGACCGAAATCGCCGACGTGAGCCGCGCATTCAACCGGATGGCCGATGCGCTGCAACAGGCGGAAACGACCCGCTCGCTGATGCTGGCCGGCGTGTCGCACGACATCCGCACGCCGCTCACCAAGCTGCGGCTCGCGATCGCGATGGCGTTGCCGCGCGGCACCCACGATGCGCTCACCGAATCCGCCGAGCACTACCTGGACCAGATCGACACGATCCTCCAGCAGTTCATGGACTACGCGGGCAGCGGCGAGCGAGAGAGCCCGCAGACCGGCGACCTGAATGCGCTGATCGGACAGCTCGTCGCGGATTTCGCGGGGCTCGGGCACGAATTCGAATTCGACGAGGGCGACGTGCCGCCGTTCGCGTTCCGCCCGATCAGCGTGATGCGGTTGCTGATGAACCTGATGCAGAACGCGGTCGTCTACGGACATACCGGCCTCGGTGTGCGAACCTGGACCGAACACGGAATCGCGTATGCGGTGGTGGGCGATCGCGGCACCGGCATCCGTGCCGAGGAACTCGAACGACTCAAGGCGCCGTTCAGCCGCGGCGCGAACGCGCGCGGTCACTCCGGCGGCACCGGTCTCGGCCTCGCGATCGTCGACCGGATCGCGCGGCTGCACGGCGGCTCGCTGACGTTCCGCGACCGCGACGGCGGCGGCCTGGAGGCCGTCGTCGCGCTGCCGCTCGACGGATCACATCCGGCCCCCGCACCGCTTTGCGCGTGATGCGCGCCGGCGCATGACATGCGCCGACATAATTCCTGCGTGGCGCGTGGCGCCCGATCTCCGCATACTTCGCCTGCGTGTTGCGCAACGGCATGAAACCGCTCCCCCGCCAGCGTCCACGCCCAGCTTCCGATCGTTCGCGTTCCTGAATGCCGCGACAGTATCGGCACCTTCATCCAGGCCACGGAGATCGACATGTCCCTTTCCCTTCACGCACTCGCCGCCCAAGCCAAACGTCTGACCAGTGCCGCGCTGATCGCCGGCTCGCTCGTCATGACCGGCTGCGCATCGACTGCAACCTCGGCCACGGCGCCGGTGGCGCGCGCGCTGCCGCAGGTCCATGCAACCGTCGTCTACGTGTCGGCGTTCGATGCGGACGCGAACGACGTGAAGATCGACGGCGGGATGATCAGCAAGCTCGCGATCGTCATGAGCGGTTCGTCCGTCGACGCGCAACGCGAGCAGACCGCGCTGAAGGCGCGCCAGCAACTCGCCGACGCGCTCGTGCGCGAACTCCGCTCGCAGGGCATTCCGGCGCTGCGTGCAGACGGCCCCGTGCCGAACGATCGCGACGCGCTGGTCGTCCAGGGCCGGTTCGACGGGATCGACGCCGGCAATCGCCGCCGACGCACCCTGATCGGGCTCGGCGCGGGCAAGAGCGAGGTGGGTGCATCGATCGCCGTGCTGTTCCAGCCGGCCCACGGTGCTCCGCAACCGCTCGACACGTTCTCCGCCAGCGCGAACAGCGGCCATATGCCGGGCGTGGTCGAGACCGCGGGCGTCGGCGCGGTGGCCGGGCGCGTCGCAACGTCGATCGCAGTCGGTGCCGGGCTGCATGGCGTATCGGAAGCGAAGCACGATACCGTCGCATCGGATACGGACCGTCTCGCCCGTTCGATCGCCAGGCAGTTCGCGACGAAGAACACGGCGAATGCGTGGGTGCCGACGACGTCGGCTAGCTAATACGCCGACGCTACGCCTGTGCGGCACGACTGCACGCGCCGGCGGGCGGCCGGGCATAATGCGCGATCACGGTACACCGCGCGGTGCATCGTGATCGCGCCGGACCCTTGAGCGGCCCGTGCCGCTTCCGTACCGAAACCCGAACCGCAACCCGTCAATCCCATGCAAGTACTCGTCGTTGGCACCGGCAAGCTGGCAACCGAACTGCTCCGCTCGCATCAACTCGATCCCGCAATCTGTCACGTGATGCCCTGGTCGGATGGTGCGCGAGCCGATGCCCGACGTAGCGCCGCCCGATCGATCGTCGTCCATGCCGGTTCCGGCCGCGAGCTGCCCGACGCAATCGCGTTCTGCCACGCAACGGGTTCGACGCTCATCGAGCTGTCGACCGGCTCCGACCTCGAAACCGGATCGTACGATTTCCCCGTCGTGCTCTGTCCGAACACGAACATCCTGATGCTCAAGTTCATGAGCATGCTGGAAACCGGCGGCCATCTGTTTCGCGACTGCAACATCAGCGTGACCGAGTCGCATCAGGCCAGCAAGACGTCCGTGCCCGGCACCGCGGTCGACATCGGTCGGTCGCTCGGCGTGCCGGCGCAGGACATCCGCTCCGTGCGCGACCTCGCGGAGCAGCGCGACGCCCTGCAGATTCCCGACGACCAGCTCGGCCGCCACGCATTCCACCGGATCCGCATCGAGGACGGCGCGTGCAGCCTGCAGTTCGAATCCCGCGTGTATGGCGCATCGCCTTACGCAGACGGCGTGTCGCGCATCGTCGACGCCGTGCGCCAGCGAGATCTCGAGCGTCGCCGTTATTCGATCGTCGAGTTCATTCGCAACGGCTGGCTGTAATCGCGCGTGCGCACGCCCCGGCCGTCGACAGCGCTGACGATGCGCCCGCCGGCCGCCACCGCGCAGCCCTCCTCGCCCGCGTTATCCGTCGCCCAGCACGGCCCCGCTCTCCGGCAACGTCGCGCCGCCGTCGACGACGATCGTCTGCCCAGTGATGTACGCCGCATCGGCCGACGCGAGAAACAGCATCGCGTTCGCGATGTCCTCCGGCTCGCCCATCCGCGCGAGCGGGATGTCGCGCGCGATCTGCGCGGCGACCGACGCGTCGCCGAGATTGCCGGCGGCAGGCGTGCGAATCATCCCCGGCTCGACGCCGTTGACCGTCACGTTGCGGCGCGCGAGTTCGAGCGCCGCCGCGCGGATGAAACCGTTGACGCCGGCCTTCGATGCCGCGTAATGCGCGAGACCCGGATACACGACGCGCGGCCCCGTCACCGAGGACGTGACGAGCAGCCGCCCGGCCCCCGCGCGCTCGAATGCGGGCAACGCGGCCTGCGCGAGCCAGAACAGCGCCGACAGGTTGACCGACAACGTCCGCTCGAGCACCGGCACATCGATCTGCACAAACGGGGTCAGCGGGAAATATGCGGCGTTGTGCACGACGACGTCGAGCCGCCCGCCGTCGCGCTCGACCGCCGCGACGAGCGCGCAGAGTTCTTCGCGGCTCGCGGCGTCGACGCGATAGGCGCGCGCATCGGCGCCCGCGCTGGCAAGCGCCTCGGCCTGCGCGGCGGCCGCGTCGCCATTGAGATCGGCGAGCGCGACGAACGCGTCGGATTCCGCGAACCGGCGCGCGATCGCCGCGCCGATCCCCTGCGCGGCGCCGGTCACGAGCACGACCCGCCCGCTGAAATCCGCACGCAGGCGGCCGCTGCCCGGCATGGCGTTCATTGCGCCGCCTCGCCGCCGAGCGGATGCACGGTTTCGTTCAGCACCTGCGCATGCGCGCCGATCGGGAAATTCGACAGCGAGCCGAAATCGCCGCCCTGATAACCGAAGATCTTGCCGTCGGTCTTGCGTTGCGCGAGATCGATCAGCACGACGCCGAGCGTCGGCACCACTTTCTCGCGCCAGACGAACAGATACAGTTGCTCCGCGATCTTGAAGTAATGGCAGCGGTCGACGTCGGCCAGCCCGCCTTCGACGCCCAGCAGGCACTGCCATGCATAGAAGTTCTCGTTCAGGTAGATGTGCTCGTAGCATTCGGTCGGGCTGTAGCGGTACATCGTCCGCTTGCCGATCAGCTCGCGCGTGGGCCCGTGCAGCGGTCCCGGCTGCGCATGGCCGCCGAGCGTGCCGTGCCGGAACGCGGCATCGACGCCCGTCAGCGGCAACCCGCGCGCGACGCGCGTGAACGCATCGATGTGCGTGTCCGCTTCGGTCGGCAGCGTGCCGACCACCGACGTCCACACGCCGTTGCCGAGATCGATCACGAGGCTGACCGACGTCGCGCGCGCCGCCGGATCGATGTAGTCGACGAAATACAGCTCGTCGCGCAGCCGCGTGACCCGGCACGGCGCGCGCCCGCCCGTGTCGGTCGCCGCATCGCGCCATTGCAGCGCACCCGCCTCGAACGTATAGACGCGCCACCCGCCCGCTGCGTCGTCAAGGGTGAGCGTCCGCCCCGCGAGTGCGTTCACGGGCGTGAGGATGTTCGCGTCCGGCGCGAAACCGTCCGCCAGTGCGCCCACCTGAATGAATACCGGATCCTGTTGTTCCACCTGCCGCCTCCTGCGCAACTTCAGGCCCGGCGGGCCATGTACGCTGCTCATGTGCACATGGTGGCGGCTGCGCGCGCGGCGCGGTATCGGCCAAAAGGATGAAGGGCGCGCGCGGCGGGAACGCGCTAAAGTGCACGGAATTCGCGTCGCCGACGACGCCAGGAGTACCCATGCACCGTGTCACCCACTACCGACGGACCGACGAAGGCATCGAGGCGATCAGCCTCGAGTCCGATCGCGCGTTTCCGCGGCATGCGCACGATGAATTCGGGGTCGGCGTGATCGTCAGCGGCGCGCATCGATCATGGAGCGGCCGCGGGCAGGTCGACGCGCTGGCCGGCGACGCGATCATGGTCAATCCCGGCGAAATGCACGACGGCATGCCGATCGACGCGGGTGCGGGCCGGCGCTGGCGGATGCTGTACCTCGCGCCCGCGCTGGTTGCGGGCGTCGCGGCGGAAGAAGGCCTCGGCGGCGTCGAACTCGCGCATCCGGCCGTGCGCGACGCGCGGCTCGCCGCCGCGTTCGGCAGGCTGCATGCGCGGATAGTCGAAGGCGAAACGCTGGCGCTCGCGCGCGACGAAGCGCTCGTGATGCTGGTCGCCGGGCTGCTGGCACGGCATTCGAACCGCGCACTGCCGCCCGCCCGCGTCGCACCGGCGATCCGCGTTGCCCGCGAACGGCTCGATGCAGCGCCCGCGGCACCCGTTTCGCTTGCGGAACTGGCCGGCTTGAGCGGCGTGAGCCGCTTCCAGTTGCTGCGCGGCTTCACACGTGAGCTCGGCATCACGCCACATGCGTATCTGGTGCAGTCGCGCACGCGGCTCGCTCGCGCCCTGCTCGCGAGCGGCACGCCGATCGCGGATGCCGCGGCCGAAGCCGGTTTTGCCGATCAGAGCCACCTGACGCGTGCCTTTGCGCGCCAGTTCGGGATCACGCCGGGAAGGTTCACGCAGGCCGGGTGACGGGGCTTCGTTACGCGACACGCCTCTATCGCGGCGCCATGGGCCGTTGTCGTGACGTAGCGATGCCGGTCGATGCAGAACGACGCGGTGCCCCGTGCGGAAGCACCGAGCGCCGCACCGGTCGACACGCCCGCCACGCCACGCACACCGCTGCAATTTCGTTCAAGACGCCCCCGCCGCCGCACGCGATGATGCGGCGCATGAAAACACGACTGATCGGCTATCTCTACCTCGCCGCCGCGATGACCGGCGTCGGCAGCACTGTCATCGCGAGCCGCTTCGCGGCCAGCGGCCTGCCGCCATTCACGGCCACCGTGCTGCGCTTCCTGATCGCGACCCCGCTGCTGTTCGCGCTGATGCGTGCGCAACGAATGCGCTGGCCGCGCATTGGCACCCGTGACGCGGTGCTGCTCGTCGTCCAGGCGGCAGCGGGCGGCGTCGGCTATACGGTGCTGCTGATCAGCGGCACGAAGCTGTCGTCGCCGGTCGATGCGGGCGTGATGCTCGGCACGCTGCCGGCGATGTCGACGCTGATCGCGGCCGTCGTGCTGCGTGAGCGGCAGACGCTTCGCGACTGGGGCGCAGCCGCACTCGCCACCGCGGGCGTCCTGTTCGTCACGTTCGCGCCCGGTCAGGCCATGCCGTCGCTGCAAACGCTCGCCGGGGATGCGCTGGTGCTCGCCGCCGTGGCATGCGAGGCCGTGTTCATCCTGCTGAACCGGCGGTTGTCGGCGCCGTTGCCGCCGCTCGCGCTGTCGACAGCGATGTCGGGCCTTGGCTTCGTGCTCGCGCTGGTCCCGGCCGCATTCGAATGGCA
The DNA here is from genome assembly GCF_021483755.1 of Burkholderia sp. WTPI3. Lineage (NCBI taxonomy): Bacteria > Pseudomonadati > Pseudomonadota > Betaproteobacteria > Burkholderiales > Burkholderiaceae > Burkholderia > Burkholderia sp. WTPI3. The sequence goes on from NZ_JAGIXF010000153.1 coordinate 8,143, forward strand.
CGCGGCGGCGGCCGGCTGGACGATCGGCGCCGTTTCGGCGATCGCGTACTACGCGCTGGTGCCGACCGTGCTCGGTTATGTGTGCTGGTATGCGGGTTCCGCGCGGACGAGCGGCACCGAAGCCGCGCTGTTCACGGCGGTCGCGCCCGTCTCGGCCGTGCTGTTCGCCGTCGCGCTGTTCGGCGAGACGCTGGGAGGCACGCGGCTTCTGGGCATCGCGCTCGTCATCGCCGGGATGCTGGCAGGCGCAACGCGGCGACGTGACCCGCCGGCGCGCGAAACCCAAACACGGTCGGCGCTGCCGGCCCGCCCGGCGGCATCCTCGCCGACCGCCGACTGATCCGCTTCCCGCGCGCTGCATGCGCGGAGCCGAGTTTTCCGGTCCGCTCGGCGTCAGCCCGAGCCATGCCGGGCGATGGATGCGGTGCACGACATCACGCGACCGCGATCGCCGC
>NZ_JAGIXF010000154.1:0-8575 GCF_021483755.1 Burkholderia sp. WTPI3
GTGGCAGTTCGGCGTCGCGTATCCGCTGCCGGCGACGCTCGTCAATCATGCGTTCACCGGCTGGGGCGGTCACGCGACGGTGGGCTGGCCGCGCCGCGGGCTGTCGATGACGGTTGCCGCCGACGCCGATGCGTACGTGCTCTTCACGCCGCCCGGCAAGGATTTCTTCTGCTTCGAGCCGGTCGATCATCCGATCAATGCGGTCAACCTGCCGGGCGGCGGAGCCGCGCACGGGATGACGCTGCTCGCGCCGGGCGAGCGGCTCACGCGGCGTTTTTCGTTTACCGTCGAGCGGACCGACGCACGCGTCGATGCAGCCGCGCACGAGGGACGCCGGCGACGCGGGTAAAATACGCGGTCTACCAACGGTTTGCCGCGAGTATCCGCCATGTCTTCCCCGCTTACTTTCATCGAATCGCTGCGCGCCGCGTGGCAGCGCACGAATTCGCTGCTGTGCGTCGGCCTCGATCCCGAGCCGTCGCGCTTTCCCGTGCAATTCGACGGCCAGCCCGATGCGATCTTCGAATTCTGCCGGCAGATCGTCGACGCGACCGCGCAGTATGCAAGCGCGTTCAAGCCGCAGATCGCGTACTTCGCCGCGCACCGCGCGGAAGATCAGCTCGAGCGCCTGATTGCGCACATCCACCTCCAACACCCGGGCCTGCCCGTGATCCTCGACGCGAAGCGTGGCGACATCGGCAGCACGGCCGAGCAGTACGCACGCGAAGCGTTCGAGCGCTATCGCGCGGACGCAGTCACCGTGAACCCGTACATGGGCTACGACTCGGTCGAGCCGTACTTCGAGCACGACGGCAAGGGCGTGATCGTGCTGTGCCGCACGTCGAACCCGGGCGGTTCGGACCTCCAGTTCCTCGAAACGAACGGGGCCGGCCATCCGGGCCGGCCGCTGTACCAGGTCGTGGCCGACCTGGCGGCGAACAAGTGGAACGCGAAGAACGGCCAGCTCGGCCTCGTGGTCGGCGCGACGTTCCCGAACGAAATCGAGATCGTGCGCGGGATCGTCGGCGACATGCCGCTTCTGATCCCCGGCATCGGCGCGCAGGGCGGCGACGTGCAGGCGACCGTCAACGCGGGCCGCACGGCAGACGGCACCGGGATGATGATCAACTCGTCGCGTGCGATCCTGTACGCGAGCAACGGCGAGGACTTTGCCGAAGCCGCGGCGCTCGCCGCGCAGAAGACGCGCGATACGATCAACGCGCATCGCTGAAATATCGCTGATGCGCAGGCCGCCCGCCCGGGCGGCCTTTTGCTGCGCCCCGCGCCCGCGGGCCGCGCGGCTTTTTCACCGTGAGCCATCCTGGCGCGCGCGAACAACTTCCCGTCGCTTGTGTATCGCATGCCCGCGCGCCAATCGCGCGATGCTGCCGTTTGTCATCGATCCGTAACCAGAATGTCAAGAAAGGGAGCGACGCCATGCCCAAGCTGTCCCGCCATCTTCTGAGCGCGCTTGCCGCGTCGTTGTGCATGACGTTCGCCCATGCGGCGGACCTGTCGCACTGGCCGGCGGACAGCGCGAAGGCGCTGAACGCGATGATCGCCGAGCACGCGAATCGCGGCGACTACGCGGTGTTCGACGCCGACAACACGACCTACCGCTATGACCTCGAGGAATCGCTGCTGCCGTATCTCGAGCACCGCGGCGTGCTCACGCGCGACTCGCTCGACCCGTCGCTGAAACTGATCCCGTTCAAGGATTCCGCCGACTACAAGGAGTCGCTGACGAGCTACTACTACCGGCTCTGCGAGATCGACGACCTGGTCTGCTACCCGTGGATCGCCCAGGCGTTCGCGGGGCTGTCGCTCGCCGACCTGAAGCGTCACATCGACGCGATGCTCGCCGACGGCAAGCCGGTGCCGATCCGCTACTGGCAGGGCGACAAGGTGGTCGACGGCGCGGCGAACCCGCCGCGCTTCTTCCGCGGGATGCAGGAGCTGTACAACGCGCTGCGCGAGAACGGGATCGAGGTGTTCGTGATGACGGCCGCGCACGAGGAACTCGCGCGGCTGGTGCTGTCCGATCCGAAGTACGGCTACAACGTGAAGCCGCAGAACGTGATCGGCGTGACGACGCTGCTGCGCAACCCGGCGACGGGCGCGCTGACGACGTCGCGGCTGCAGATCAAGGCCGGCAAGTACGACGAAGCCGCGAACCGCAACCTCGTGATCACGCCGTTCCTGATGAACCCGATGACGTGGTACGAGGGCAAGCTCGGCTCGATCGTCGGCTGGATCGACCAGTGGAAGAAGCCGGTGCTGGTCGCGGGCGACACGCCGACGTCCGACGGCTACATGCTGCTGAATGCGACGGACGTCGCGCGCGGCGGCGTGCGCGTGTGGGTGAACAAGAAGGACAAGCAGATGGCGCAGATCCGCGCGTGGTCGGACGAATCGGCCGCACAGCAGAAGGCGCTCGGCCTGCCGGTCACGGCGGACAAGAACTGGATCGTCGTGAAGCCCGACGCGATCCAGTAAGCGGGCGGGGGGCGCTTGCCGCCGCGCCGTTTTCCGGACGAATCAGCTTTCGCGTTCGTCGAGCAGCTTCAGCAGCCCGCGCAGCGCATGCGCGGCCGCCTGCGTGCGGATCTGTTCGCGGTCGCCCTTGAACACGAGCGTCTCGACGTCGGTATGCAGCCGGTTGCTCCAGCCGAACGACACGGTGCCGACCGGCTTCTTCTCGCTGCCGCCCGCCGGGCCGGCGATGCCGGTGACGGACAGCGCGACCTGCGCGCGGCTGTTGCGCAACGCGCCTTCGGCCATCGCGCGGGCGACGGGCTCGCTGACGGCACCGTGTTTTTCGATCAGGTCGGGCGGTACGCCGATCATCTCGCTCTTGGCCTGGTTCGAGTACGTGACGAAGCCGCGCTCGAACCACTGGCTGCTGCCGGAGATGTCGGTGATCGCGGCGGCGATCATGCCGCCCGTGCATGATTCGGCGGTGGCGAGCGACAGGTGCTCGTCACGCAGCTTGTTGCCTGCGCGGATCGCAAGCTGGTGGACGACGGAATCGGTTGGCATGCGCGTCGGGAAACGAAAGTCGGGAAATCGGTCAGCCGATGACGGAGCGCCACACAGCAATCACGAGCAGCGTCATGAAGGCGGCGATCAGGTCGTCGGTCATGATGCCGAAGCCGCCGGTCATGCGGCGGTCGAAATAGCGGATCGGCGGCGGCTTGAGCATGTCGAACAGGCGGAACGCGACGAAGGCCCACAGCTGGCCGACGAAGGTCGCGGGCGTGACGAACAGCATCACGAGCCAGACTGCGACGATTTCGTCCCAGACGACGGGGCCCGGATCGGTCGCGCCCATCCTGCGTGCGGTGAAGCCGGTGATCCAGGCGCCGCCGACGAACCCGAGCGCGATCAGCGCCCACCATTCGGGCACCGTCAGATAGCGGTTCAGCACGACGAACGTCAGCCAGCCGAACAGCGAGCCGAACGTGCCGGGCATGAATGGCGCAAGCCCGCTGCCGAAGCCGAGCGACACGATGTGCGCCGGGTGCGACAGCATGAAGCGCGCGGTGGCGCGCTGCGGCACGTTCCGCGCGGCGCCGGGCGCGGCCGCGGTGTGCGCGGTCGGGTCAGTCTGCATGGAAGTGGTCGAAACCGTGCAACGTGAGTGTCAGGGGCGTGCCGGCGGCGTCGCGCCACGCGATCGCGGGCTGCTCGGACGGCGACGACAACGCGCGTATTGTACCGACCCGCGTGACCGGAACGCCGGCGCTGGCGCCGGCTGCGTCGACCGCCGCACGGGCCGCGACAGGCGCGGTGAAGCACAGCTCGTAGTCGTCTCCGCCCGCCAGCGTGCATTGGCGCTGCACGGCGGGCGGCAGGGTCGCGAGCGCGGCCGAGCGCGGCACCGCGTCGGCGTCGATGTCGGCGCGCACGTTGGAGCGGGTCAGGATGTGCAGCAGGTCGCCGGCGAGGCCGTCCGAGATGTCGAGCGCCGCGTGCGCGACGCCCGCCAGCGCGAGACCGAGCGCGATGCGCGGCTCGGGGCGCTCGAGCGCCAGCCGGAACGCGGCGGCTTCGGCCGCACCGGCGGTCCATTCGCCGCGCGCGATCCCGAGCCCGGCGCGCGCGTCGCCGAGCGTGCCGGATACCCAGATGTCGTCGCCGTCGCGTGCGGCATCGCGTCGCAGCGCAGCATCCGGCGCGACTTCGCCGAACACGGTCACGCACAGGTTCAGCGGCCCGCTCGTCGTGTCGCCGCCGATCAGTTCGCAGCCGAACCGCTCGGCGAGCGCGAACAGGCCGTCGCTGAATGCCTCGAGCCATGCCGCGTCGGCGCGCGGCAGCGCGCATGCGAGCGTGAACGCGCGCGGCTCGGCGCCCATCGCCGCGAGATCCGACAGGTTGACCGCGAGCGTCTTGTGGCCGAGCGCGTCGGGCGCGACAGTGGGGAAGAAGTGGCGGCCTTCGACCAGCATGTCCGTCGAAATGGCTAGTAATTTCCCGGATCGCGGTGCGATCAGCGCGCAATCGTCGCCGATGCCGAGCGTCGACGCGCGCGGCCCCCGGGCTGCACGGCGTGCGAAGAAGCGATCGATCAGCGAAAACTCGGAAAGGGCGGCTGGCACGGCGGGAGATCCGGAGCGGTTGAGGGAACGGCATTGTACGAGGCGAACGGCGGCGTTCCTGCACCGTTCAGTACATTTTTGTCGCGGCTGTTGCACTCGAATCGCCGGTCTGACGGGCTTCGATTGGCGCTACAATGCCGTCGAGCAGTCATTCTAATCCGCCCGTCACAAGACACATGTCGACCCAAGCCTCCTCCAAAGCCAAGCTCCGCGAAGCCGCTCTCGACTATCACGAATTCCCGACCCCGGGGAAGATCGCGATTGCCCCCACCAAACAGATGATCAACCAGCGCGATCTCGCGCTCGCGTATTCGCCGGGCGTGGCGTATGCGTGTGAGGAAATCGTCGAGAACCCGCTGAACGCCGCACGTTTCACCGCGCGCAGCAACCTGGTCGGCGTCGTCACGAACGGCACGGCGGTGCTCGGCCTCGGCAACATCGGCCCGCTGGCGTCGAAGCCGGTGATGGAAGGCAAGGCGGTCCTCTTCAAGAAGTTTGCCGGCATCGACGTGTTCGACATCGAACTGAACGAGTCGGACCCGCACAAGCTGGTGGACGTGATCGCCGCGCTGGAGCCGACCTTCGGCGGGATCAACCTGGAAGACATCAAGGCACCGGACTGCTTCATCGTCGAGCGCGAAGCGCGCAAGCGGATGAAGATCCCGGTCTTCCACGACGACCAGCACGGCACCGCGATCGTCGTGGCCGCGGCCGTCACGAACGGCCTGAAGGTCGTCGGCAAGGACATCAAGAAGGTCAAGCTGGTCGCGTCGGGCGCGGGGGCTGCCGCACTCGCGTGTCTGGACCTGCTGGTCGACATCGGCCTGCCGCTCGAGAACATCACGGTGACCGACCTGGCCGGCGTGGTCTACAAGGGCCGCACCGAGCTGATGGACCCGGACAAGGAGCGTTTCGCCCGCGACACCGAAGCGCGCACATTGGCGGAAGTGATCGACGGCGCCGACATCTTCCTCGGCCTGTCGGCTGCCGGCGTGCTGAAGCAGGAGATGGTGAAGGGCATGGCCGAGCGCCCGCTGATCCTCGCGCTCGCGAACCCGACCCCGGAAATCCTGCCGGAACTCGCACTCGAAGTGCGCCCGGACGCGGTGCTCGCGACCGGCCGTACCGACTACCCGAACCAGGTCAACAACGTCCTGTGCTTCCCGTTCATCTTCCGCGGCGCACTCGACGTCGGCGCGACGACGATCACGCGTGAAATGGAGATCGCGGCCGTCAATGCGATCGCCGAGCTCGCGCAGCACGAGCAGAGCGACATCGTCGCGACCGCGTACGGTATTCAGGACCTGTCGTTCGGGCCCGATTACCTGATTCCGAAGCCGTTCGATCCGCGCCTGATCGTGAAGATCGCGCCGGCCGTCGCGCAGGCTGCGATGGATGGCGGCGTCGCGACGCGCCCGATCGAGGACATGGAGGCTTACAAGCAGCACCTGCAGCAGTTCGTGTACCACAGCGGCACGACGATGAAGCCGATCTTCCAGATCGCGCGCGCCGCGTCGGAAGAGAAGAAGCGTGTCGTGTTCGCGGAAGGCGAAGAAGAGCGCGTGTTGCGCGCCGTTCAGATCATCGTCGACGAGAAACTCGCGAAACCGATCCTGATCGGCCGCCCGGCGGTGATCGAGCACCGTATCCAGCGTTACGGCCTGCGCCTCACGCCCGGCACCGACTTCACGGTCGTCAACACCGAGCACGACGAGCGCTACCGCGACTTCTGGCAGACGTACTACAAGATGATGTCGCGCAAGGGCATTAGCGAGCAGCTCGCACGCGTCGAGATGCGCCGCCGCACGACGCTGATCGGCTCGATGCTCGTGAAGAAGGGCGAAGCGGACGGGATGATCTGCGGCACGATCAGCACGACGCACCGCCACCTGCACTTCATCGACCAGGTGATCGGCAAGCGCGCCGGCTGCAGCGTCTACGCGGCGATGAACGGGCTGGTGCTGCCGGGCCGTCAGATCTTCCTCGTCGACACGCACGTAAACGTCGATCCGACCCCGGAGCAACTCGCCGAGATCACGATCATGGCGGCGGAAGAAGTGCGCCGTTTCGGCATCGAGCCGAAGGTCGCGCTGCTGTCGCACTCGAATTTCGGCACGAGCAACGCGCCTTCGGCGCAGAAGATGCGCGATACGCTCGCGATCCTGCAGGATCGCGCGCCGGAGCTGAAGGTCGACGGCGAAATGCACGGCGACGTCGCGCTCGACGCGGCGCTGCGCAAGGAAATCCTGCCGGAATCGACGCTGGAAGGCGAAGCGAACCTGCTGATCCTGCCGAACATCGACGCGGCGAACATTGCGTACAACCTGCTGAAGACGGCTGCCGGCAACAACATCGCGATTGGGCCGATCCTGCTGGGCGCTGCCCAGCCGGTTCACGTGCTGACCGAATCGGCGACCGTTCGCCGCATCGTCAACATGGCTGCGCTGCTGGTCGCCGACGTGAACGCCACGCGCTGAGCCCGAATGCACGCGCCGTGCCGGTCGAACCGGTGCGGCGCGTCGGGAAAAATTGTAAACAAAAGCAAAAAGAGGCGTGCCCGCAATGGGCACGCCGCCGGGCAGGGCGCGAACGCGCTTCCCGCAAGCAACAGCAGCATCTCTCCACTCTGGGTAACGAGCGTGGCAAGGAGGCAGAGTCTCGCCATACGAGAGATGCCGCACGCATTTTAACCTATGTAAGATAAATGTATCCTTTATTAGGTAGAAAATACCCGATTCGGCGTGGCGTGCGGCTTTCGGTTCCCAAACGAACATTGATTCGCGCGGACAATAGCGCTACGCTAACGCCTTTGTTGGTCGTCAACTACTTGATTTAACAGCGGGAACCCTGGTTCATGGCACGCAAGTGGCTCCGCAACGGCGCGCTCGCGTCCGTCTTCGCGATGTTCGCGATGGGTATCGTCGGCACGCCGATGGGCAGTCTGGTTTCCGCCGCTTACGCACGGCAGGCCGTTTCGGCCGACATGGCCGTCGGCGGGCTCGATACGATCCCGACCGCCCGCCTGCCGCGCGAGGCCGTGACCACGCTTGGCCTGATCGGCGCCGGTGGCCCCTATCCGTACGAGAAAGACGGCGTCGTATTCGGCAACCGCGAGCGGATCCTGCCGAAAGCGAGGCGCGGCTTCTATCACGAGTACACGGTGCCGACGCCGCGCGCACGCAATCGCGGTGCGCGCCGGATCGTCTGTGGCGGGCCGTTGCGCCGGGTCGACAACTGTTACTACACGGACGACCACTACAACAGTTTTAAACGTATTGTTGAATGACTTCGGGATGAACGGAATGAGCGACTCCATCTACGCGCACGATACGGCGGCGGCGGAACTGTTCGCAGCCGGCGACGGCAATCTGTTTCAGCGCGTGATGCAATTACACGCGGCGGCACAGGCTGGCGGCGCGCCGGTGCAACAGGAAGCCGAGCCCGGGCTTTCATCGAACGAGGAGCCTATGAGCCTTTTCACGACCGTGCGACCCAATCTCGTGCAGTCGATCCGCGCGTTTCGCGTGCAGGATCTCGCCGACGAAGCCGGTCGGCTCGGCCAGCATTTCCTGTATGCGTATTGCGGCGCCGCGCAGTCCAAGCAGGAGGTGATGGAGACGATCGCGACGTCGTTCCTGTTTCCGAAGCATTTCGGAAAGAACTACGACGCGCTGTACGACTGCCTGACCGACCTCGTCGCGAAGGCGGGCGCCCAGCCCGGTTTCGTGATCGTTCTCGAAGGGCTGCCGATCGCGCAGAAATTCGACAAGGAAGGGCGGGAGACGCTGCTCGACGTGTTTCGCGAAGCCGCCGAATTCTGGGCCGAGCGCAAGGTCGCGTTCCGCGTGTTCTATTCGTTCGCGTAAGCGCGAAACCGCCGGCCGCTCACCCGCGGCCGATTCAGTAAAAAGCCCGCGTCGTGCGGGCTTTTTTGCGTGCGCGGCCCGCGGGGATCAGGCCGCGCGCGCCGCGAG
>NZ_JAGIXF010000155.1:0-8471 GCF_021483755.1 Burkholderia sp. WTPI3
TTCCGGCCGCACGTGACGCTCGCACGGTTGCCGCGCGATGCGGACGGGCAGCCTGCACACGGCGGTGCGACTCGCAGGCCCGTCGCGTTGCGTTTCGTCGCGCTGACGCTGTTCGAAAGCCGGTTGTCGCACGCAGGTGTGTCGCACCTGCCGATCGTATCGGTGCCGGTCGTGCCGGCGCCGGGTGACGTCGGCGCCTAGCGGCCGTAGCGCGCGAGCGTCAGGCCCGACAGGTCGATCTCCGGCGCGCGCCCCGTGACGAGATCGGCCAGCACCTTTCCCGAACCCATCGACATCGCCCATCCCGTCGAGCCGTGCCCGACGGGCCGCCGCTCCTCGGCGCGAGCGGGATCGACGGCTTGTGGCTGAACGTCGGGCGTCATCGGCCGGCGGCCGGCCCAGAAACGCACGGATGCGCGATCGGCCGCGTGCGGGAACCAGTCGTCGAGCACTTTCATCAGCGTATCGAGCGCCTGCTGGCGCAGCGTCGCATGCCGGTTGCCGAGTTCGGCGGTGCCCGCGACGCGCAGCGTCGGGCCGAAGCGCGTGATCGCCGTCTTCAGCGATTCGTCCATCAGCGCCGCGCGGGGCGCCTTTTCGTCGTCGACGACGGCGAGCGTCGCCGAATAGCCCTTCACCGGATACAGCGGCACGTCGATGCCGTGCGGCTGAAGCAGGCCGGCGCTGTCGACGCCGAGTGCGACGACGATCGCATCGGCGGCGAGCGCCGTATCGCGTGCGGTGCCGCTACTTTCGGCGCGCTCACCCGTCGCGGCAATCCGCACGCCACGTGCCTTGCCGCCCGCGACATCGAGTGCACGAATCTCGGTGCGAAAGCGGAACGTCACGCCGTTCGCTTCGCACAGCGCCCGCAATTCGCGCGTGAAGCGAGCGCAGTCGCCGGCTTCGTCGTCGGGCAGGTAGATGCCGCCGACGGGAGCCTGCCGTGCCCAGCGCAGGCCCGGTTCGATCGCGGTGCAGCCGGCCGCGTCGAGCTCGCGAAACGCGATGCCGGCATCGCGCAGCACCTTCAGCGCGGGCTGCACCATCTCGACGTCGAACGCGCCGCGCAGCAACTGCAGATAGCCGCGGCTCGCGCCATAGTCGAACGGGTGGCGATCACGAAACGCATGCAGGCACGCGCGGCTGTAGTACGCGATGCGCTGCATCCGCTGCTTGTTCACGCGGAACCGTTCGAACTCGCATTCGCGCAGCCAGTGCGCGATCCAGCGCCACTGCGCGGCATCGAGCGTCGGCCGGAAGATCAGCGGCGAAGCGGGCTTGAACAGGTACTTGAGGATCTTGCCGGGCATCCCGGGCGCAGCCCACGGCGTCACGTAGCCGGGCGCGATCACGCCGGCGTTGCCGAGGCTCGTCGCCTGCGCGACATCGGCCTCGCGTTCGATCACGGTGACGTCGCAGCCTGCTTCGCGCAGGTGCCAGGCGGTGGCGACGCCGATCACGCCGGCGCCGAGAACGATCACGTGCATGCGACTTCCGGTGCGAGTGCGTTTACGACGCGACGGCCGGATCGTCGGCGAGCGACTTGCCGCGCGTTTCCGGCAGCACGAGCGCGGCGACGATCACGAGCAGGTAGCCGGCGCCCGCGACGAGGCCGATCGCCTTCACGAGCGACATCGTCTGCGACAGCGAGCCGACGAGGATCGGGAAGAACGACCCGAGCCCGCGGCCGAGGTTGTAGCAGAAGCCCTGGCCCGAGCCGCGGATTGCGCCCGGATACAGCTCCGACAGGTACGCGCCGACACCCGCGAAGATCCCTTGCACGACGATGCCGAGCGGGAAGCCGAGGATCAGCATCGCGGTGTCGGTGATCGGCAGCATCGTGTACGCCATCCCGAGCGCGAACGAGCCGACCGCGAACAGGATGAACGACGCGCGGCGGCCGAGCCGGTCGGACAGGATCGCACCGACCACGTAGCCGACGAACGAGCCGACGATCAGCACGACCAGATAGCCGCTCGTGTTGAACACGGACAGGTGGCGAACGGTTTTCAGGTAGGTGGGCAGCCACGTCGTGATCGCGTAGTAGCCGCCAAGCATGCCGGTGCACAGCGCGCTGCCGAACAGCGTCGCGCGCAGGTGGGGCGGCGAGAAGATCTCGAGGAAGTGGCCCGTTACGCGGCCTTCGTCGCGAGCGCGGCGCGTGGCCGTATAGATGTCGGGGTCGCTGACGTTGCGGCGGATGTAGAGGATCCACAGCGCGGGCACGATGCCGATCCAGAAGCACGCGCGCCACGCGAGCTGCTCGGGCAGCAGCGCGAAGAACGCCCAGTAGAGGATCGCGGCCGCGGCCCAACCGAACGACCAGCTGCTCTGCACGGTGCCGACCGCCTTCGCGCGGTGCTCGGGCGAGCGGATCGTCTCCGCCATCATGATCGTCACGACCGACCATTCGCCGCCGAAGCCGAAGCCCTGCAGCGTGCGCGTCGCGAGCAGCTGCCAGAACGAATGCGTGAAGCCGGACAGGCACGTGAACAGCGCGAAGGTCGCGATCGTCCACTGCAGCACGCGCACGCGGCCATAGCGATCGGCGAGGATGCCGGCGGCCCAGCCCCCGATCGCCGACGAAATCAGCGAGCTTGTCGCGATCATCCCGGCCTCGCTCTTCGTCATCCCCCACGAGGCAATCAGTGTGGGGATCAGGAACGAGTAGATCATGAAGTCGAACGCGTCGACCGCATAGCCCCCGAAGCCCGCGTACAGCGTTCTGCGCTCGCGCGTCGACAGCTCGTGAAACCACTGGATTGCCTGCATCTCGCCGTCTCCGTGTCGATTCGTGGCGTGCCGCCCGTTGTGCAGCAGTGTGGCGGCTATTTTACGGGCGCGATACGGGACGCCAAAAAGGTCGACGCAGGTTCGGGCGGCGGAGGGCGGTGATCGATGGCGGCGGCGCGACGGGAAGGGCGTGTTGCCGCGTCAGAGCGTCAGTCCGCCATCGACATGCACGACCTGGCCGGTGATCTGCCGCGCCGCGTCCGACAGCAGGAACGCGATCAGCGTGGCGACGTCGTCGGGTTCGGCGATCCGGCCGAGCGGCGTCGCCAGTTCGGCCTGCGACCATGCGGCGGCGTTGTCCGCGCTCGGGCCGTGGTCCTTGCGCGTGAAGCCCGGCGCGACCGCGTTGACGGTGATGCCGTGCGCTGCGAATTCGGCCGCGGCGGTGCGCACGAGCGATTCGAGCGCCGCCTTCGCGGCGGCGGTTGCCGCGAACGGCGCATCGGCACGGTAACGGTGCGCGACGAACGAGCTGACCGCGACGATGCGCGGTGCGGCCGACGCCTCGAGCAGTGGCCGCGCGCGACCCGCGAGCGCGGAGAACGCGCCGGGCATCGCCGCGAAGGCGGACGCGAGCGCGTCCGGTGAGAGATCGGAAAACGTCTGCCGCGCGGCGAAACCGGCGTTCGCGACTAGCTGATCGAGCCCGCCGAAACGTGCGACGGTCGCATCGACGAGCGACGTTGCGACGCCCGGCTCGGCGAGATCGCCGGTAAGCGTCACGCATTCGGCGCCCGCCGCGGTGCAGCCGGCGGCGACTTCGGCAAGCCGCTTGCGCGCTGCTTCGTCGGCGCCGCGCGCATGCAGCGCGAGCGCGATGCCCGGCGCCGCGAGCCGCCGCGCGAGTGCCGCGCCGATCCCCGAACCCGCGCCGGTGATCAGCGCGATCCGGGCGAGGTGCGCGGCGCGTGCGCTCACGCTGCGACCTTGTCGTCGTCGTTTACGCGCTCGACGTTGATCGTGCCGAGGTGGAACGCGGCCAGCGACTCGCGGTGCGCGATGCTGACGATCGCGGCCTTCGGCAACCGTTCGGCGAACAGGTGATAGAGCCGCGCTTCGTTGTCGGCGTCGAGCGCGCTCGTGGCTTCGTCGAGGAACAGGAAGTCCGGTTTGTGCAGCAGCACGCGCGCACCGGCCAGACGCTGCTGTTCGCCCGGCGACAGCACGCGTGTCCAGTGCCCGCTTTCGGCGAGGCGCTCGACGTAGTCTTCGAGGCGGCACGCGCGCAGCGCGTCGCGGCATGCGTCGTCGGTGAACGCATCGGGCGCGGACGGATACGTGAGCGCGGCCTTCAGCGTGCCGATCGGCAAGTAGCTGGTTTGCGGCACGAACATCATCCGCGCGCCGACGGGCGCGTCGATCGCGCCGTCGCCGAACGGCCACAGGCCCGCGAGCGCGCGCATGAACGTGCTCTTGCCGGAACCCGATTTGCCGATCACGAGCCAGCGCGAGCCGGGCTCGATCGTCACGTTGCCGATGTTCGCGAGCGCGTTGCCGTTCGGCAGCGCGAGCTTCAGCGACGACGTCGACAGCTTCGCGGCATCGACGTAGTGCAGGTTGATGCCGCCGTGCTCGGTCGCGGGCGACAGGCTTTCCTTCAGGTGTGACGTGCCCATCACGCGCTTGAATTCACGCAGACGGTTGACGGTTGCGCGCCATTCGACGAGGGTCGAGTAACTGTTGATGAACCACGAGAACGAGTCGCTGACGGTGCCGAACGCGGACGAGATCTGCATCAGCACGCCGAACGAGAACGCCCCAGCGAAATAGCGCGGTGCGGCGACGACGAGCGGGAAGATGATTGCGATCTGCCCGTAGAAGCTCAGCACGAATGTGAGGCGCTTCGTGTACTTCATCACGCGCCACCAGTTGTCGCGGATACGCATGAAGAGGCTCTGCGCGTTGCTCGTCTCGGTTTTCTCGCCGTCGTAGAACGCGATCTGCTCGGCGTTCTCGCGCACGCGAATCAGCCCGAAGCGGAAATCGGCCTCGACGCGCTGTTGCTGGTAGTTGATCGACACGAGCGGATGGCCCACCTTCTGGATGATGAGCGAACCGATCACCGCGTACAGCGCGGCCGCCCACACCATGTAGCCGGGAATCGTGATCGGCGTCGCGCCGAGCGAGAGCGTCAGCGCACCGGCGAGCGACCACAGGATCGTGATGAACGACACCAGCGTGACGACCGTCGACAGCAGGTCGAGCGACAGCGCGAGCGTCGTCGTCGCGAACGACTGGAGGTCGTCGGTGATCCGCTGGTCGGGGTTGTCGGCAAGGCGGTCGCGTTCGATCCGGTAGAACGCGCGATCGCCGAGCCACTGGCCGAGGAAGCGGTCGGTGAGCCACTGGCGCCAGCGGAAGCCGAGCATCTGCCGCAGGTAGCGGCCGTACACCGCGAGGATGATGAAGCCGAACGCGAGTGCCGAGAACTGCATCAGCAGGTTCGGGAAGTCGTGGACGTTCTTCGACTGCAGCGCGTTGTAGAACTGCGCGTTCCACTTGTTCAGCTTGACGTTGATCCAGACCACGCAGAGGTTGATCGCGATGATCGTGATCAGCAAGCCCCACGCGATTTTCCATTCGGATGACACCCAGTAGGGCTTGATGAGGCTCCACGCGGATATCGGGCGCTCGTCCTGCGGCGCGTCGGAGGCGGAGCGGACGGGATCGATCGATTGGGTCATGTGCTTCCTGATGAGTAGCCGGCGCGCGGGCCGGGCGAAGCCGGGCGCGCGCCGCGATACGGCATGCCGGACGAGGTGCCGACTGACGGCGGGCGCCCGGATGTTCGCCCGCGCGTCTTAAACGGCACTTAAGGCCGGCGGTGACGCGGCAACCGGCCGCTCGCGCGGCCGGCCTGCAGGCATTGTGCCAGAGCGGCCCGGCGCGACGGCGAATTTGCCGCAAGGGGGACAGTTTGCGGCGCTTTCCGCTTTTATGGTCTAATGGCCGACGACGAAACAGGGGTGCTTCGAGCGCGGCCGACGGGTAGTTCCGGGCGACGCGGCGAGGCTGAGAAAGACCCTTCGCACCCGATCCGGGTAATACCGGCGAGGGAAGTTTCTGATCCCGCCGGGCCGCGCTGGCTGCCATCCCACATGGTCAGCGCCCGAGTCCCGCCCGGCCGGCCTTTGCTGCCGGTTTCGTCCTTTTGGGTACGCGCATCGCGCGTTACGGAAGGAATGATGACCGCTCAATCTTCAGTCTTTTGCGCTGTTCCTGAATCACCGTCGTGTGCGCTGGCACGGGACGGTGTGCGTGCATTGGCGCTCGTCTCGCGCGCCCGCGCGGAGGGCGCACGATGAACACCCACGCTTCGAACGTTCACGATCGCCGGCCGGATTTCGCGGTGCTCGGCGGCGGCCTGGTCGGTCGCCTGATCGCGTGGCGGCTCGCGGGCGACGGGCATCGCGTCGCGCTGTACGAACGCGGCGGCCCGGACGGCGAGCAGTCGGCCGCGTGGATCGCGGCCGCGATGCTCGCACCGCTCGCCGAGGCGGCGAGCGCCGAACTGCTGATCACCGAGCTCGGCGCCGCGTCGCTCCCCCGCTGGCCGCAGTGGCTCGCGGAACTGCCCGAACCCGTGTTCTTCCAGCGTCACGGCACGCTCGTCGTCTGGCACCACGCCGATCGCGCGGAGGCGCCGCTGTTCGAACGGCGCGTGCGCGCGAACGCACCGGCCGAACTGTTCGACGGCGGCGTCATCGCGCTGGCGGGTGCGCAGGTGGACGCGGCCGAACCCGCGCTGGCGGGCCGATTCGCGCGCGGTCTGATGCTGCCGCGCGAAGGGCAGCTCGACAACCGGCAGGCGCTGCGCGCGCTGGCGGCGGGCCTCGCGCAGCGCGGCGTCGAGCTGCACTGGCACGTCGCGATCGACGACGCGAACCGGCCCGACGCACATTTCACGATCGATTGCCGCGGGCTCGGCGCGAAGCCGGTGCTGCCTGCGCTGCGCGGCATCCGCGGCGAAGTCGCGCGCGTGCGTGCGCCCGGCATCGGGCTCACGCGGCCGGTGAGGCTGCTGCACCCGCGCTATCCGCTGTACATCGCGCCGAAGCAGGACGACCTGTACGTGATCGGCGCGACCGAAGTGGAGGGCGAGGACATGTCGCCCGTGAGCGTGCGCTCCGCGCTCGAATTGCTGAGCGCGGCATTCTCCGTGCACCCGGCATTCGGCGAGGCGCGCATCCTCGAACTGAATGCGCAATGCCGTCCGACGCTGCCAGATCACCGCCCGGCGTTGATCTGGGACGGCGCGACGACGCTCGCCGTCAACGGCTTGTACCGGCACGGCTTCATGATCGCGCCGGAAGTCGCGCACGCGGCCGTCGGGTTCGCGCAAGCTGCGCTGGGCGGCGCGTTCGGCGATGCCGACGCGTTTGCCGCGTGGCGCGATGCCGCGCGCTGGCCGGCGCTCCTTCATCACCGCGACGACGCGCGTCAGCCCGCCTGACGCGCATCGCCCATCGAATTCGACCCGAGTCTCATGGATATCCAGATCAACCAACAGACCCTGACGCTGCCCGACGGTGCGACGGTGGCCGACGCGCTCACAGCGTTCGGCGCGCGTCCGCCGTACGCGGTCGCGCTGAACGGCAATTTCGTCGCGCGCACGCAGCATGCGGCGCGTGCGCTCGCGGCGGGCGACAAGCTCGACGTGGTGCATCCCGTCGCGGGCGGCTGAGCGCCGCCGGTCCGTCCCCGCTCTTCCAGGAAAACGACATGACGTCCCATACTTCCGCCGACGCGCTGACGCTGTACGGCGAAACCTTCGCAAGCCGCGTGCTGCTCGGCACGTCGCGCTATCCGTCGCTGCAGTCGCTGTCCGATTCGATCGCCGCGTCGCGGCCCGGGATGGTGACGGTCGCGCTGCGCCGCCAGATGACGGGCGGTACGGCCGAGGCCGGCTTCTTCGACCTGCTCAAGCGCCACGCGGTGCCGCTGCTGCCGAACACGGCCGGCTGCCAGACCGTCGCCGAGGCAGTGACGACCGCGCACATGGCGCGCGAGGTGTTCGACACCGACTGGATCAAGCTCGAGCTGATCGGCGACGACTACACGCTGCAGCCCGACCCGGTCGGGCTGATCGAGGCGGCCGCGCAACTGGTCAAGGACGGTTTCAAGGTGCTGCCGTACTGCACCGAGGATCTCGTGATCGGCCGGCGGCTGCTCGACGCCGGCTGTGAGGCGCTGATGCCGTGGGGCGCGCCGATAGGCACGGGTAAGGGCGTCGTGAACCCGTACGGGTTGCGCGTGCTGCGCGAGCGGCTGCCTGACGTGCCGCTGATCGTCGACGCGGGGCTCGGCGTGCCGTCGCACGCGTGCCAGGTGATGGAGTGGGGCTTCGACGGCGTACTGCTGAACACGGCCGTGTCGCAGGCCACGCACCCGGAAATCATGGCGCGCGCGTTCGCGCAGGGCGTCGAGGCCGGCCAGGTAAGCGGCACGGCCGGCCCGATGGATGCGCGCGAGACCGCGCACGCGAGCACGCCGGTCGTCGGGATGCCGTTCTGGCACCAGGACGGAGGCGGCGCATGAGCGCGCGATTCGCAGATGTCTTCTGGCCGCCGGCCGACGAGCTGGCCGAAGCGGCCGAGCGGATTCGCGCCCGGCTCGGCGAGTGGCCGAGCACCGCGGCGCCGTGGCGGCTTTGCGTGGCCACGCCCGACGTGCCG
>NZ_JAGIXF010000156.1:0-7945 GCF_021483755.1 Burkholderia sp. WTPI3
GATAGAACGTGTAGTCGAGGCCGGCGAATGTATCGATGATGCGCGCTTCGCCGACTTTCCAGTACTCGACCCAGCACCACGGCAGATGCGTTTCGATCAACTGGCGCGCGCCGCGCAGCGCGTCGATTTCCATCCCTTCGATGTCGAGTTTCAGGAAGTCGAGCCTCGGCAGGCCGAGCGAGTCGAGCCTGACGACGGGCGTCGGCGTGCCGCCCGTCGCCTGGCTATCGACGAGCGACACCGAACCGAAGTCGGCATCCGCCCCGTAATCGATGTCGGGCACCTTCATCGTGCCGTTGGCGCTCGCGAGCCCCATGTTCAGCAGATGGAGGTTGTCGAGCTCGTTGAGCGCGACGGTGCCTCCGAGCGCATGGAACAGTGTGCGCTGCGGCTCGAACGCATACACGCGGCCGCCGCGTGCGCGCAGCCGCTGGGCGATCGGCACGCATACGAGCCCCGCGTTAGCGCCGCCGTCTACCACGATCGCGTCGTCGGGCAGCTGGTCGATCACCTGCAGGATCGTGTCGAGTTCGCCCTGGATATGCGGTCGGCCGGTCTTGATCAGCGCTTCGGCCTGAAGCGCGCAGTGCCGGTTGATGACGAACGGGCCGTGGATCGAATCGATCACGACGAAATTGCGGACGGTCTGATTCATGGGCGGGGGAACGCGTGCGAGAACGGTCAGCCGGGCGCGCGCCCGGCGAAGAGGCGCTGGATCTGTTCGGAATACGCGCGCACGTTGTGTTCGGCGAGCGTGTCGACCTGGTGCAGGCAGCGGCGGGCCGCTGCCGCGTATTCGTCGAGCCGCGCGTCGTGCGTTTGCGCGGCGGTCGCGATCGCGCGCGCCGCATCGAAGATCTCGAAGTCCGGGTAGTAATAGCCGACGTCGCGCAGGAACGGCGAGTTGTGCACGAGCGGATAGTTGCCGTACAGCGCGTCGTACAGCAGGTAGTTCAGCCCGTTTTCCCAGTGGTGCGACACGACGATGTCGGTGTGGTGCGCGGCCCAGGCGATGAACGGCGCGCGCACGTCGGCCGTTGCCTTGCCGTCGCGCACCATCTCGAGCCCCAGCGCGAGATGCTTGAAGGCGACGTTTTCCTTCTTGTCGAACGTGTTGGTCATGTACACGTGCTCGACGAGTTCCGGGTGTTCGACGTAGCACGCGTTCGCGGCGAGCATCGGCACGATCGCGCTCTTCACGACGTTCAGGTTCGGTTCGAAGAACGCGATGCGCTTGGCCGGGCCGTGGTTGCGGTAGCCGAAGCGCGCCTTCAGGTCGGGATCGGCGTCGAGGCTGCGTTCGATGAAGTACGGCGACCAGATGTGCGGCAGCTCGATCACCGGCGCGCGATAGACGGCCTGGAAATAGGCCGCGCACGTGTGCATGTGCTGCGGGTTGGTCCAGATTTCGTCGAACTGCACGCGGTGCGGGTTCGGCCGCCAGTTGTTCTTCTCGAAGTTGATCGTTTCGACCGCGATCACGTAGTCGTTGCCGAAGCGGTACGACACGCACTTGCCGCCGCGCGCACGCACGGCATCCGCGTGCGACGGGTCGATGAACGCGTTCATCTCGATCAGCAGGTCGGTCTGGTGGATGATCGCGGACAGCGGGCGCAGCGCATTGCCGAACGCGTCCATCATCAGCGCCTGCGGGTATTCGGCGATGCCGTCGTCGTGCGCGAGCCAGACTTCGCCGATCAGCGGCGAGCTTTTCAGCAGCATGTACAGGTACACGCAGTGCTGGTTCGCGCCGTTGTACCAGATCGACTGCGTCGCGTCGCGCTGCACGTTCATCGTAATCGCGACATTGATTTTCATCGGCGGCTCCGGGCGGGCGATGCGCGGGTTACGGCGTGTAGTTCTGCGATTGGCGCGGCACGTAGCCGGTCAGGTGCCAGCGGCCGTCGTCGTCGAGGCGAAAGCTCAGTTTCTCGAATACGGTCGCGCCGCTCGCGAGCGTCGTCGCGTAGTCGAGGTTCGCGTAAAGGCCGTCGGGCACCGTCGCGACGTTGGCGTAGCGGATGCGCGTGATCTGCGCCCAGCCGCGATGGGTGACCGTGCCGACTGACTGGCGTGCGTGCTGGATGTCGGCCACGAACTGGTCCGGCTGGATGCGCGCCTTCACGAATGCGGCGGAATCGGCCCACACCGCACGGTACTGGCCGGCGTCGAGCAGCTTGAAGACGATGTCCGCGTCGTGCAGCAGTGCGTCGGCCGATTCGCCGTCGGATTGCGCGTGCGCGCCGATCGCGATCGACGCGAGCGCGCAGCCGATCAGCCATTTCGCGCGGGAGAGGGGCAGGGGTGCATTCATGTCGGAGTCCGGGGAGCGCGACGCGTTACGCGTCGCGATAGAGCGACGCGATCGCGTCGGAATACGCGGCGACGTTGTCGGGGTTGTAGATGCTGACCGAGTCGAGCACGTGCTTCGACTGCTCGCGATACGCGTCCAGGTTCGCGTCGTGTTCGGCGAACGCCTGCAGCAGCGCGCGGCCGCCGGCCTGGCAATCGAAGTCCGGATAGAAATACCCGGCCTTGCCGAGAAACGGCGAGTTGTGGATCAACGGATAGTCGCCGTACAGCAGTTCGTAGTACAGGTAGTTCTGCGCGTTCTCCCACGTATGCGACACCACCGCATCGCCGTAGGCCGCCATGAATTCGTACACCGCGTAGCGGCTTTCGAACGTCGTGATCCCGTGGTTCACGATGTCGAGGCTCTTCGCGAAGTGGACGAACGTCGGATGCTCCTTCATGTGCACGGTGTTGCACACGCGCACGAACTCCACGAAATCGGGCTTCGCGCGATACGCTTCCTCGGTCACCAGCATCGGGACGATGCTCGTCTTCACCATGCAGATGTTCGGCTCGAACATCGTCACGCGCCAGCGTGGCTTGCCGGGCTGGTAGCCGAACGACAAGCCCGCGCCGAGCGTCGCGCGCGCCTTGTCGAACAGCATCGGATGCCAGATGTGCGGAACGATCGTGACCGGCGCGCGCAGGCCCGTCTGGTAATAGTGCAGGCACGAGCGCTCGAATTCCGGAATCGTCCACACCGCGTCGTACGGCGCGCCGGAGAACAGGAAGCCCGACGGCTTGTTGAACATCGCGCGCTCGATGTCGATCACGTAGTCGTTGCCGACCCGCATCGTGACCACCTTGCCGCCGCGATCGCGGAACGTGCGCAGGTAGTCCGCGCCGAACTGCGCGCTCATTTCGATCAACACGTCGCAGCGCTGCAGCGCTTCGTCCATCGACAGCAGCGGCACGTCCCACTCGCCCAGCATCATCTGCGGATCGGCGAGCTGCTCGCCGCCGTTCACCATCACGGCTTCGGCTACGAGCGGCGACTGGCGCAGCAGCAGGATCAGCAGCAGGCAGTTCTGGAAAATGCCGTTTTCCCATAGCGACTGGCCGGCGCCGCGCACGAACAGCGACACGCCGACGACGAGACGTTTGCCCTCGCCGGGCGCTTGACGGGCATTGGAGTCCGACATGCGTATGCTCCGGTTCAGGCGACCAGGCGCGCGACGAACGCGTCCAGGTTCGCGGGGTTGTCGATCGAGACCGACTGCAGCAGCCGGCCGGCTTTCGCGCGATAGTCGTCGAGCCGTTCGTCGTGATGTAGCCACGCATCGAGCAGTGCGCGGCCGCCCGCGGCGGCATCGAAGTCCGGGTAGTGGTAACCGGCGTCGCCGAGCATCGTCGAGTTGTGGATCAGCGGATAGCCGCCATACAGCACGTCGTAGTACAGATAGTTCTGCGCGTTTTCCCAGTGATGTGACACGACGGCGTCCGCATGGCGCGCCATGAAGCCGGGCAGGTCCATGCGCGGCTCGAAGGTCGCCTTGTGCTGGCGCACCAGATCGAGGCTGTTCGCGAAGTGCACGAAGGTCGGGTGTTCCTTCATGTGCATCGAGTTGACGACGAACATGTGCTGCACGGCGTCCGGGCGCGCGCGGTAGAACTCGTCGCACGCGAGCATCGGGTAATGGCACGACTTCACGACCGAGATGTTCGGCTCGAGCGTCGCGAGATGCCACGGCCGCTGGCCGGGCCGGTAGCCGAAGGTCACGCCCTCGGCCGCGAGCGCGGCGATGCGGCGTTCAAGGAAGTACGGCGACCAGATGTGCGGCATCAGATGCACCGGCGCGCGTAGCAGGGTTTGCAGCATCGGGGCGCCCGTCTTCTCGTACTGCGGCAGCAGCCACACTTCGTCGAACGGCGCGCCGTTGAAGACGTGGCCCGATGGTTTGTCGAAGATCGGCGTTTCGGATACGCCCGCATACACGTGCCCGCAGAAGAACGCGGCGATTTTCTTGCCGAGCGCCTTCATATGCCGGAGCCATTCCACCGGCAGTTGTGCGCCCATCTCGAGCACGACGTCGAGTTCATGCGTCACGTCGGAAGGCTTCACGAGCGGAATGTCGAGGCCGTCGAGGTCGAGCCCGGCCGGCAGCGCGTTGGCGTCACCGCCGTTCAGGAAATAGACGGGGCCGACACGGTCCGAGCGCTTGAGCATCATCGCGAGGAACGCGATGTTCTGATGGATGCCGTTTTCCCAGATCGCCTGGCCGTCCCGCGCAAACAGCGAGATGCCGACGGCCGGCCGTTGCTTGCGGGTGCGACCCGAGGCGGCTTGATTGATGTCCGTCACCGGTTGGTTTCCTCTGCGGCGTCGTGCGTGCGGCCGTGGCGTCGAGCGAGCGGCCCGAAAACGGCGCGCCGTGGATTGTCATGGTTGCGTGTGCGCCGGCGTGCGCTGCAAAACGAGCCGAGCGACGCGGAGCGCGGGGCGGCCGCCGGGTTCCGGAATGCCGTCGCGCGTGACTGGCACGGCGCGCGATGCGGGCGGAACGCCCCGGCAACTGTCTGCGCCGATTGTGGCACGGAAGTCGCCGGTTTGTGGAGGGGTATGACGAACTTTGACATAGCGGCCGGCGCCGTCGCGGCGCGCCGGCGAAGCAGTGCCGGAACGGTCCGGCGGGGCGGGGGCGCCCGCCTGGTTCGTGGCCGTCGCGGGCGGGCGCGACGGCTGCCGTTCAGCGCTGCAGCGAGATTTCGACGCGGCGGTTGCTGGCGCGGCCTTCGGCCGTCGCGTTGGACGCGACCGGATCGGCGCTGCCGCGGCCGGTCACAGACACGGATTGCGCGTTCAGCCCGTGCGTCTTCAGGTAGCCCGCGACGGTCTCCGCGCGGCGCTTCGACAGCGCGAGATTGGATGTGGCGCTGCCCGTCGAGTCCGTATAGCCGGTCACCGTCACCTGCGAGTACGTGCGGTCTTCGCGTTCGCTCAGCAGTTTGTCGAGCGATGCGCGTGCGGCGGGCGTCAGCGTGGCCAGGCCCGTCGCGAACAGTGCGTCGCCGGCCAGGTTGACGTGTTCGACCACGGGCGCGGGAGCCGGTGCCGGTTCGGCGGCCGACGCCGTTTCCGCCGGCGCGGCGCCGCACTGGAACACCAGCGTCGCCGGATCCGAGCCGTCGCGCAGCGCGCGGGCCGAATCGACGGTGCGCACCGGCTGGTCGCCGCAGATCTTGCGGGCGGCCTTCATGCAGGTCTGCGGGCCCGACAGCAGGCCGTGGCAGTCCACCTGGAACGTGCGCACGCCGTCGCGCGGCTGCAGTTCGGATGCGCTGTAGGTCGGGCCGGATGCGGTCGAGCATGCGGCGAGGCCCATTGCGGAAAGCGCGAGCGCAAGAGCGAGTTTGTTCACGGTTACGTCCTCAAGGCTTGGGTTGACCGAAGCCCGCCGTACGGGGCACGGCGGGTTCGTCCTGCTGCCGGCGCCGCCGTGTCCGGCCCGGCTGGCGAGCCGGGCGGCGTGGCGGCGCGACGGGTTACTTCCACTGGTACAGCATGCCGGCGCCGATCACCTTCTGACCGCCGCTGAAGCCGCCGTTGATCGACGCCTTCAGGTTTTCCGTGATGCGGGCCTGCATGTTGACCGCCATCGCCTTCTGGCCGAGGAAGGTCGACGTGCCGACACCCATCCCGAAGTTGGCGTCGCGATCGAGCTGCGGGATCGAGGCCATCGCGCCGACGGCTGCGATACCCTGCTTCGCCATCTGGTCGGTTTGCTGCAGTTGCGAACCCAGCGAGTTGATCTGCGCCTGCTGGCCCGACAGTGCCGTCGACAGCGTCGTCTGCACCTGCGTCAGCTGGTTCACGTTCACCGCGTCGGTGCCTTCCGTACCCGGCGCGACGTTCGTGATCTGGCGCTGCTGCGTGTCGCTACCGACCGACACCACGTTCGAACGGCCGCCGTCGGTCGAATTTGCGCCGATCGCCACCGAGTTCGAGCCGGCGGTGACGGTCGGCTTGTCGTTGCCGGTACCGTTCATGTCGGCCGCGATGCCGGAGTTGTTCGCCGCACGCGTCTGGTTGTTGTTGATCGTCGTCGACAGCTGGTTCACCGTGTTGCTGATGTTCGTCACGCCCGTCGACAGCGAGGCCACGTTGCTGTTCGTCGTGCTCAGGCCGGTCGACAGCGAGCCGATGCCGGTCGACGTCGA
Source organism: Burkholderia sp. WTPI3 (assembly GCF_021483755.1). Taxonomy (NCBI): domain Bacteria; kingdom Pseudomonadati; phylum Pseudomonadota; class Betaproteobacteria; order Burkholderiales; family Burkholderiaceae; genus Burkholderia; species Burkholderia sp. WTPI3. The sequence continues at coordinate 6,511 of NZ_JAGIXF010000156.1, forward strand.
CGTGGACAGCGACGACACGTTGCTGTTCGTCGAGCTCAGGCCCGTGGACAGCGAGTTGATCGCGGTCGAGGTCGATGTGGACAGCGAGGCCACGTTGCTGTTCGTCGAGCTCAGGCCGGTGGACAGCGAGCCGATGCCGGTCGACAGCGACGAGATGTTCGACGCGGTCGACGTGGACAGGCTGTTGAGCGCCTGGTTCGTCGCGTTGAGCTGGCTGCCGTTGATCGCGTCCGTGCTGGTGGCCGATACCTGGCCTGCCGCGACGTTCGTGATCTGGCGTTCCTGGCCGGGCGCGCCGACGCTCACCACACCCACCGGGGAGCTGCCCGCGAAGAAGTATGTGACGCCGCCGATCGTTGCGCTCGACGTGCCCACTGCCGTACCCGTGACCGAGTTCGCGCCGAGTGCGACCGAGTTCGCGACGTTCGCCGTGGCGTTCGAGCCGAACGCGAGGGCGTCGGCCGCCGTTGCCGACGCGTTCGAACCGTAGGCTTGCGCGCCCGTGGCGCTTGCGATCGCCTGGTTGCCGACGGCGATCGTGTTGTCCGCGGTCGCCTGGCTCGAGCCGCCGAGGGCCACGGCATTGGCGCCGTTCGCCGTGTTCGCGTTGCCCAGCGCCACTGCGCCGTCGCCGCTGGCCGTATCGTTCGCGCCCATCGCCACTGCACCCGTGCCCGTTGCCACGCTCGGGTCGCCGATCGCGACGGCGCCGTCGCCGCTCGCCGTATTTCCGGAGCCGATCGACACCGCCTTGCCGCCGGTGGCCGATGCGTTCTGGCCGATCGCGACTGCGCCGTTCGACGCCGCGTTCGAGCCGTCGCCGACTGCGACGCTGCTGGCGCCTGCCGCGCTGGCGTTCACGCCGGCTGCGAGCGCGTTGACGCCCGTCGCGCCGTTGTTGTCGTAGTTGCCTTGCTGCGTACCGTTGTCGTTGACGCTGTAATAGTGCGTCTTCGCGTCGTTGATCGCGGTCGAGGTCGACGTGGACAGCGACGATACCGAGCTGTTCGTGCTGCTCAGGCCGGTGGACAGCGAGCCGAGGCCGGTCGACGTCGACGTGGACAGCGAGACGATCGTGCTGTCGGTCGAGCTCAGGCTGGTCGACAGGGAGTTGATGCCGGTCGAGGTCGAGGTGGACAACGACGTGATCGTGCTGTTCGTCGAGCTCAGGCCGGTGGACAGCGAGTTGACGCTGGTCGAGGTCGAGGTGGACAGCGACGTGATCGTGCTGTTCGTCGAGCTGAGGCCGGTGGACAGCGAGTTGATGCCGGTCGAGGTCGAGGTGGACAGCGACGTGATCGTGCTGTTCGTCGAGCTCAGGCCGGTGGACAACGAGTTGATGCCGGTCGAGGTCGAGGTGGACAGCGAGCTGATCGAGCTGGTTGCCGACGACAGGCCGGTCGACGTGGAGGTCGAGAGCGAAGCGACCGAGCTA
>NZ_JAGIXF010000157.1:0-7942 GCF_021483755.1 Burkholderia sp. WTPI3
CTGTTGGGCCGTAAATCGCGAGAGATTCGCGCTTCATCACGGTTCAGTGGCGGTCGCCGAGCGGCGAATACCACCATTCCTGCGGGTAATTCGTGAAGTCGGAGCGGGGTGGCGCGACATGGTGCACGGGCGCGGTTCGTCATGGGCGATCCGGTCAGACGAATCGCCGATCTGCCGCTGCCCGGCGGAACAGGGGTGCAGGGCTGGCGTACCAGTGGCGTGCGATCTACCAGAGCGTCTTCACGTGCGCATACGCGCAAATCCTTTCGTCGCGGGTGACGAGCGGTGCGCCAAGCCGCCGAGCGGTAGCGACGATCATGCGGTCGGCCGGATCCTTGTGGAAGGTGCCGGGCAGGTCGGCGGACTTCGCGGCGATGTCTGCGTCGACGGGCACGAAGCGCATGCCGTCGATCTGCGCGACGGTGGCGAGCCACGCGTCGACATCCATCGTCAGAGCAAGGCGATCGTTGCGCACCAGCATCGCGATTTCCCATGCGGAAATCGCGGACGCGGCGAGCGTGCCTTCTGCGCGAGCACGATCGATCGCGCTGCGGGCCTTCTTGCTGAGCGACGGATCGCCCGCCACCCACCACACCAATGCATGTGTATCCAGCACGATCACCGCGACGCCTCCCAATCGTCTTCCGCAATCGGATCGAGAGGATTGTCGTAGCGCATGACCGAGCCGCGCAACATGTCCAACGGCTGGGCTTCGCGTGCGTGGTATGGCCGGATTTCCAGCGTTGGCTTGCCGTGGTCGGTGACGATGAGGCTTTCGCCCGACGCTTCGACGAGGCGGAAGTATTCAAGCGCGCGAGCCTTGAATTCGGATTTCGAGACGGGAGCGTGTGGCATCACGATATGAGCATGGTCATTTGACGATGGTCATTTTAGGCGGGGGCACCGGATCGGCGCAAGCAACCGGTCGGTGCCGGCGACTGCGGTGTTTCGGCGTTGGGGGCGCGATCCGTGTTCGGTAGGAAGCAGGATTCTGCTCTTGCAGCGCAGGTCTCGACCGAGAGAGAGACGCAGGGGCGGATGTACGTAAATCACGAACGATATCCCGCTACGAAAACGTTGCGCCAGCGATTCGAGGCAATCGTCGACGAACACCCTTTTACGCTCCTGTCGCTGCTTGTGCTTTCGCTCGGAGGGGCAGTCCCACTACTGTTTTCAGGTTTTCGGTCAGCGTCGCCCCGCTTCTGGAATTCACGCATCCGCCCACTTCCTCAACAGGTTGTGATAAATCCCGGTGAGCGAAATGACCACCGGGTCCTTCGCCCCTTTTTCCGCGGAAAGCGCCTGAATCTGCGTATCGAGCTGAAACAGCAGCGTGCGATCACCGTCGTCGCGCACCATGCTCTGGATCCAGAAGAACGACGCGATGCGCTCGCCGCGTGTCACGGGCGTCACGTGATGCAGGCTGGATGCCGGATACAGCACGAGATCGCCCGCGGGCAGCTTCGCGCGATGCACGCCGTACGTATCTTCCACACACAGTTCGCCACCGTCGTACGCATCCGGCTCCGCGAGAAACAGCGTCGCCGACAGATCGCTGCGCACGCGAAAATCCGTGCCGCGCAGCAGCCGGATCGCGTTGTCGACATGCGTGCCGAACGTCTCGCCGCCTTCATAGCGATTGAACAGCGGCGGAAACACCTTCAGCGGCAGCGCCGCCGAAAAGAACAACGCATGACGCGCCAGCGCATCCTGGATCGCATCGCCGACCGCGCGCGCGACGGGCGAATCTTCCGGCAACTGCCGGTTTCGTTTCGCCAGCGCAGACTGCGCGCCGGACGTCGCGTTGCCGTCGACCCAGTCGGCGGCATCGAGCAATTCGCGGCATTGCGCGACCTGCGCGTGCGTCAGCACGCCAGGAACATGAAGCATCATGATTCGAATTCCCTCTCGTGAGACGGCAGCCGCATCGCGGCCGCGCGGAACGCCTCGAGCGGCGACGACGCGAGATACGCGCGCATCTTCGCGACGAAGGCCGGGGTAGCGGTGGCCGGCACGCGCGCAAGCCACTCGAGCGCGTCATCGATGCGCCCGCGCGCCGCGAGCAGTCGTGCGTAGTTGAACTGGCCGCGGAAGTCGCCGGCCTCGGCTGCGCGACGATAGTGGTCGAACGCGGCATCGGCGTCGACGGGTACGACCCAGCCGTCCTCGTGGAAACCGCCGATCAGGTTGATCGATTTCGCATGACCGAGAGCGGCCGCGCGGCGAAACCAGTCGAGCGCGTCGGCGCGGTTCTCGTCGATGCCATTGCCGAGCGCGAGCGCCGTCGCATAGTTGTACATCCCCCAGTCGAGCCCGGCCTGCGCGGCGAGCCGATACCAGTACACGGCCACCGGCGTGCATGCGGCCGTGCCCCAGCCGAACTCGTAGCAGCGGCCGAGCATGTTCATCGCCATCGGATGACCGGCGCGCGCCGCGTGCCGGAACCAGCCGAACGCGGCGGCCGGATCGCGCGCGACGCCGTGCCCGTCGAGCAGATACTGTCCGTAGACGGCCTGCGCGTCGACGATGCCGTTTTCGGCGGCCGCCGCCACCCACGCGGCGGCGCGCTCGGGCGGCCCGGCGAGGATCTCGGCGAACGCGCCCGGCGACACCGACGCGAGCGCCCTCAGCGATACCGGTTCCATCGATCAGTAGCGCGCGTTCAGCGTGACGAACGCCGAGCGGCCCGGTGCGATCGACGCGTAGTGCGCCGGATACGCCTGATCGAAGTACGTGCGGTTGAACAGGTTGTTCACGTTCAGTTGCAGGTCGAGCTTCTTGTTGATCCGGTACTGCGCCATCGCATCGAAGCGCCAGTACGACGGCACGGCGCGCAGGTTCGCCGGATCGCCGAATACTTCCGACATGTAGAACGCGCCGCCGCCAACGGTGAACTTCGGCGTCACGTCGTAGTTCGACCACATCGTCAGGCTGTGCTTTGGCGTGTTCGGGAAGCGGTGGCCGTCGTTCGCGGCATCCTTGCCGTTGTCGCGCAGTTCGCTCTTCATGTACGTGTAGCCGCCGAACACCTGCCACTGCTTCGTGATCTGGCCGGCGACGCCGAGCTCGAGACCCTGCACGCGCTTGTTGCCGACCATCGCGTACTCGTTGTTCGGCAGCGTCACGCGCGCATTCGTCGTGTCGATCTGGAACAGCGCGGCGGTCAGCGACAGCTTGTCGTTCAGCACGTTCCACTTCGTGCCGAGCTCGATGCTGCGGTTCTTCTCGGGAGCCATCTGGTCCGCGTTCGGGCCGACGCCGCCGCGGCCCGGCGTGAGCGACTGCGTCTCGCTGCCTTCGCCGAGCAGCATGCCGGCCGGCGTCGACGACGTTGCATACGACGCGTAGATGCTGCCGTTCTGCGCGGGCTTGAACACGGCACCGAGCTGCCAGTTGAAGAGCGTGTCGTCGCGGGTGTAGGTCTTGCCGCCGTTCGCCCTGGTGTCGGTGAAGCGGGTCGAGTAGTCGTCGACGCGCACGCCGGCGTTGACCTGCCAGCGCGGCGTGAGCTCGATCGTGTCGAAGCCGTAGATCGACTTCGTCGTGGTGCGCGCGTGCGCGTAATCGTTGTTGCGCGTGATCGAGCCGGCCCACGGGTCGTTCGGATTCGGCGACCACAGGCTTGTGCAGTTGTAGCCAGACGGCGCGCCGATGCCTTTCTGGCAGATCGTGCCCTTGTCGGTCGCGACCGTGTACGAATCGCGCTTGCCCCATTCGCGCGACAGTTCGACGCCGGTCGTGAAGCTGTGCCTGAACGGGCCGGTGCGGAATTCGCCGAACAGCTCGGTCAGGTTCGCGAGGCTGTTGACCGCGCTGTTGCGGTTGTTGTTGCGGCGCCAGACCTTGCCGTTGACCACGTTGCCCTGGCTGTCGTCGGGCTGCGTCCAGATGTAGTCCTGCGTCGATTCCGTGTAGCGCGTGGTATTGCGCACCGTCAGCCCCGGCGTGATGTCGTGCTCGATCTTGATCGTGCTGATGTCGGACGTGGTCTTGCGGAAGTCGCGGTCGATCAGCCCGTAGAAATTGTGGCGGTCGACGGGTGCCGGATAGATCGTATCGACGTTCGCGGGCTTGTTCGACGTCGTGTAGAAGTACGGAATGCCGCTGTCGGGCAGATCGTCGGTCGACAGGTGGTAGTAGCTGGCGGTCACGCGCGTCGGCGTGCCGAGGCCGAACGCGATCGACGGCGCGACGCCCCAGCGCTCGTTGTTGATGGCGTCGCGGCCGGCGACGTCGTTGTTGTGGCTCATCAGGTTCAGGCGGAACGCGGCATGATCGGCGAACTGCCAGTTGCCGTCGGCGGTGAAGCGGCGATAGCGGTCGGTGCCGAGGCCCGCGCTCGCGGCGGCGGTCGTGCCGAGGTGCGGCGCCTTCGTGATCAGGTTGATGCTGCCGCCCGCGCCGCCGCGGCCGCCGTACGCACCGTCGGAACCCTTGGTGATCTCGACGCGCTCGGTGTTGAAGATTTCGCGCGTGGTCGCGCCCGTGTCGCGCATCCCGTCGACGAACATGCTGCCTTGCGTATCGTAGCCGCGAATGAACGGGCGATCGCCGAGCGGGTTGCCGCCTTCGCCGGCGCCGAACGTGATGCCGGGCACGGTGCGCAGCGCCTCGGTCAGGGTGGCCGCGCCGCTGCTCTGGATCAGCGCCTGCGGAATCACGGTGACCGACTTCGGCGTGTCGACGAGCGGTGCGGTGAATTTCACGGACGCGGAAAAGTCGGCCTTGTAGCTGTGCTCGGTCTTGCCCTGGACCTCGATCGGCGCGAGATGGCCTTCCGTGCCGACCGGGGCGGGCGACGGCGTGCCGTCGGCGAACGCAGGGCTCGCGGCGAGCACGCTGCACAGGGTGGTGAATTTGCCGAGCTTCAGCTCTTCGGGACGGGACTTCATGGTGCGCTTCGACCTCGCTGCGTGGCCCGGAAACGGCGTGGTGCGGAAAGGTGCATGCCGCCGGGAATTATTACGATTTGTTTTCAGGCGGCATTCTATGTAATTTTTGGTTAAATGAGAAGCGTTCGTGTTCTCATTTGTAAGGAAATTGTTGACGAATGTGGCGGAGGGCGCGAAGGCTCGCGGGGCGGGGGAGAGATGGCTGAATGGCCGAGTGTGAAAGGCGTGGCGGGCGTTTTACCGTGGCCGTGTTGCCGGAGGGGCGCAGGCGAGACTGGCTGCGCCAAAGCATCGAGCAACGCGTCGTGCCGTTGTGTCGCGGCCGGATCCTGCCGTTCGACGATGCGGCGAGCCAGGCGTAGGCGTATGTGAGCCTTCGCGCGAAGGCGTCTGCCGATGGCTTGGTCGCTGCAATTGCCGGAGCGAACGGGCTGATCGTTGCCACGCGCGACGTCGGGCCGTTCGAAGCAACCGGTCTGCGTGTGATCGCCCCGTGGGTCGGCTGACGCCGGGTTGGCCGCCCCCACGTTACCTGCATCGAAAATGAAAAACGCGCCGTGCAAGGAGGCGCGTCGTGTGCACTACGTCGGCGCGCGGCCCTCGAGATGAAGCAGTCTCAAGCCCGGCCGCGCCGCGCCGGATGCGGATCAATCGATCCCGTGAAACACCGCATCCTCGGGCCCGAGGTATGCCGGCGGGCGCCACGTCGCGTCGCGCATGGAATGCTGGACGAGGTTCTCGACGCCGAGCAGCACCGCGAAGATCGCCATGCGCACCGGGATGCCGTTGTCGGTCTGGCGGAAGATCGCAAGGCGCGGATCGCGGTTCAGGTCGACCGACAGGTCGTTCGCGCCGGGCCGGCTGTCGCGCGGCAGCGGGTGCATGATCAGCGTGTCGGATTTGCAGACGGAATCGACGAGCGCCTGGTTGATCTGGAAATCCGGCGTGTAGCCTTCGAACGACTCGTCGGTGAAGCGCTCCTTCTGGATCCGCGTCGCATAGACGACGTCCGCGCCGCGCAGCCCGGCCGCGAGGTCGTTCGTCTGCTCGATCACGTGGCCGTTCGTCGCGATCTGGTCGATGATGTAGGTCGGCATTTCGAGCGTCGGCGGCGACACGAGCGTGAACTTGAGCCCGCGGTACAGCGCGAGCAGCTTGACGAGCGAATGCACGGTGCGGCCGTACTTCAGATCGCCGACGAGCGCGATATGCGCGCCGTCGACGATCTTGCCGAGTCGCGAGAACTCGCGCTGGATCGTATAGAGATCGAGTAGCGCCTGGCTCGGGTGTTCGCCGGGGCCGTCGCCGCCGTTGATTACCGGCAGGTTGGTCGCGCGCGCGAACTCGGCGACCGAGCCCTTCTCCGGATGGCGGATCACGAGCGCGTCGACATAGCCGGCCATCACGCGGCTCGTGTCGTAGATCGATTCACCCTTGGCCATCGACGAGAACGTGAAGCCGGTCGTGTCGCACACCGAGCCGCCGAGCCGGCAGAACGCCGCGCCGAACGACACGCGTGTGCGCGTGCTGGCTTCGAAGAACAGGTTGCCGAGCACGGCGCCTTCGAGCACGCGCGAAATCTTGTGGCGGCGCGCGATCGGCTGCATCACGTCGGCGACGCGGAACAGCGCCTCGACCGAATCCCGCGAGAACTGGTCCACCGAGATCAGTTGCGGCTTGCCTTCGAACAGGAACTGATTCGCGAGCCCCTGTTTATCTACGCTTTGCGTATGGTTCGCGCCATCCGGTTCCGAGCGCTCGACGATTTCCGACACGAAGCGCTCGACGATCTCGGGCATGCCGCGCGATTCCTGCGAATCGTCGGGCAACAGCCACGTATCCAGCGCGCGGCGGCTAACGCCGATGCGGTTCGCGAACGCTTCGCGGGTCATGTTGAGGCGGCGCATCGCGTCGCGCAGGAAGGCTTGCTGGGGAACGGTCATCGGTGGCACCTCGCAGAAAATATACGCGATGCGTATATTAGTTCGAAGGCCGGCGAAGTCAAGGAAAATCTGTGCAAAGCGCCTGTGTGATCGGTGTCACACCTGCCGGCTCGCACTGGCGCACGGCAGCCGTCTCCGTATAATCAGGTCAGGCCCCGTGTCCTGCATGTGGCAGGGCGCGATGCCGCAGACGATTCGCCCGGTCGGGCTTGTTGATTCGAAGGAGAATGAGAATGACGCGTACGATTGCTGCAATGCTGCTGGTGGTGACCGCCGCGCTAGCCGGTTGCAATACCGTTGCAGGCATGGGTCAGGATATTTCGAAGGGTGGCCAGGCGATCAGCGATACGGCCGACAAGGCCAAGTAAGCTGCCGGGTTCCGGAATGCAGAAGGCGCCGGGCCGTCCCGCGAGTGCGGGGCGGCCCGGCGCCTTTTGTACTGTTCGCGGTGCGGCTGCAGCCCGCGTCAGGCGGTTTCCACGAACGCGTAACGGCCGTCGACCTTGCGCGGCGTGAACCAGCCGAAGTCCGGGAACATCCGGTTGCGGACGAACCAGACGTAACCCACCAGCACGACCGTCACCGCGAGGCTCGGCAGTGCGCTCGACGGATCCTGTCCGAGATCGGCGATGGTCTTCGGCAGTTGCAGCAGCGACAGGATGATGAACGCGTGATACGCGCCGACGCGATGGGTCGCGAAGCCCCAGATGAACAGCAGCGACAGCGGCACGGTCAGCACGACGAACAGCACAGCGAGGCCTTTGCCGAGTACGCCCGCCGCGCCGAGGTGGTCCGCGGCGGCGGAGAACAGGTAGGCGAGCGCGAGGCTGATCACGAGTTGCGCGATGCCGAGGCCGACCAGGATCCATGTGTGCACCTTGTTCTTTCTGCACAGCTCGGGGTCGGGGCGCGACGCGATCAGGCGCGCGAGCACGCGATCCTTGAGGCCGTGTCCGGCCAGTTCAGCCAGCACGTCGGCTTTTCTCGCACCCGCGGACAGCAGCGCCGCGATTCTTGTTTTGGCTTCCTTCTTGTTCATGGCGTGGCGAATTATTGTTCGATGGTTGTCAAAAGGCCCGGCCACGCGAATATTGCATCTTGTGCGAT
>NZ_JAGIXF010000158.1:0-7731 GCF_021483755.1 Burkholderia sp. WTPI3
TCGCTTGCAGATCCCGCAATAGCGACTGGGGCCAGACCGAGCTTATCCTGATATTGTTGCCTCGCCCGCAATGATCTTTCGCTGGAATGCACGTTTACCCTAGGTCCACCGAAGCCTACGATGTAATCAATCGCTTACGACATGGTGTCGACGGCGAAGTCAATAAAACATCGGAGGTCATCATGAAATCGCTCGTTTCCGCAGTCGTCGCCGCTGTTGCCCTGTCCGCCTCGTTCGGCGCATTCGCGCAAAGCACCGTGACTCGCGCCCAGGTGCGCAACGAACTCGTCCAGCTCGAAAACGCCGGCTACAAGCCGAGCCAGTCGAGCCCGTACTACCCGGCCGACATCCAGGCTGCGCAAGACCGCGTGCATGGCGCAGACGCCACCGGCTACGGCGCGCAGCCGGCCCCGGTCGTCCGGGGCGGCGCGCCTGCCGTCAAGGTGCAGAACGCACGCGACTCGGTCTACTTCGGCCACTAAGCCTGCCGCCGCCGCGCGTGTCGCGCGCGGCTCGCGCCCATCGACGAGCCTGTCCCGCGACGGGCTCGTCGCGTTTGCGCCGCCGGCCGGCGCAACCGTCAGCCGCCAACTCCGTCAGCCGGCGCCGCCGGATGCAATCCGGCCGTCCGGTTCCGTGCCGAGCCTGCCGCCCAACAGCTCCTGATAACGCACGCACGCGCGTTGTGCGGATGCCTTCGCCGCATACATCGCCGCATCGGCCTTGACGAGCAGTTCCTCGGCCGATGCGCCGTCGGCCGGATACTCGCTGACGCCGATGCTTGCGCCGACGGCCACGTGCCGGTCGCCGAATTCGAGCTCCTCGGCCATCACGAGCTGGATGCGCGACGCGATATCGCCGATCGCCGCGGACGAGCGCACATCGGAAATCAGCACGATGAATTCGTCGCCGCCAAGCCGCGCGGCCATGTCGCCGCTGCGCAGCACCTGGCTCAGCCGTTTCGCGACGGCGACGAGCGCCCGGTCGCCGGCCGCGTGTCCGTGCTGATCGTTGATCTGCTTGAAGCGGTCGAGGTCGACGAACATCACGGCCAGCCCCTGCCGCACCGCGGCCGCATGCCGGATCGCCGCGTCGAGATGCTCCATGAAGAGCAGCCGATTGGGCAGCGCCGTCAGCGGATCGTGGCCGGCGAGGTGCGTGAGTTCCTGCTGCTTCGCGCGCAGCATCGCGACCTGCGTGCGGATCTCGACACGCATGCTGTCGAAACAGCGTGCGAGCACGCCGATCTCGTCCGACCGCGCAACGGGCAGCCGTTCGGCGGCCGGATCGTCGAACACGTGCGTCGCGACGCGCGCGAGCATCTGCAGCGGCCGCGTGATCGCGCGCGCGAACAGGATCGCCAGGATCACCGCCATCACGCTGGAGATGAGCACCATCCGGATGATCCTGTCGCCGAGGATCCCGGCCGGCGTCAGCACGTCGGCGAGCGGACGCGCCATCCCGAGCACGACGAAGCGATTGCCCTCGTTTTTGCCGAACGGCGTGCGCACGAACGCAAACATCTGGCCCGGCGCCTCGTCGGGCTGCCGGAGGCCGTTGAGCGTCACGTGCGTGTCCAGGCCGGCAAACAGCGTGCGCGTCACGCCAAAGCTGTCCTGCATCAGCACGCGCCGCCCGCGATCGAAGCCGAACGTCTGCGACGGATCGGGATGCACGAGGAAATCGCCCCATTCGTTCGCGAGATACACCGCGTAGTCCTGCGGCAAATCGCGCTCGAGCCGGTCGAACATGCGCGACAACGCGACGTCGACGATCAGCGCACCGACGATCCGGCCGGACCTATCGACGACCGGCGTTCCCACGCGCAGGATCGGCAGCCCTTCGGCCGCATGCGAACCGGTCTCGTGATTGATGACGATCGGCGACAGGTAGATATGACCGGGTGCGGTCGCGAGCGTATCGAACACGTAGGAAAACTGCCCCTTCTCCTGGAACGCGCTTTCGGGCAACACGACGACGCCGCGCGTGTCGCGATCGACGCGGATGCGCTCCAGCCCGAAATGTCCGCTCGCTATCAGGCGGATCCGCAGGTATTCGGGGTGGTTCCTCATGAAGCTGTAGTACACCTGCTCGAGCCGCGTGCGCGGCCCGCGATCCGCGTTTTCGTCGCGCGCGACGAGCGGCGACGACGGCAACTGCGCAAGCACGAGCGCGTCGTCGGCGACGTCGGCCAGTGCCGTCGTGAAACGTTGCCCGAGCAGTTGCGTCGACATCAGCAGGCTGTGCTGCGCTTCGTCCACGAGCATCGTCCGGTTCGCGCGATACGCGTAGTAGCCTGTCGTGCCGGACGCGATCACGCCGATGCACGCGAACAGCACGGACAATTTCGACGTGAGCCCGAGCCGGATCATTTTTCGAATCGCTCCGGGCGATCGCCCGACACGATGCGGCTCCACAGCGACTCGCGCCGCGCGATGTCCTCGACCGGCTGAATCCACACGAGATGCGGATGCCCGGCCGCGAGACCGGGGGGCGGTTCGAGCGTGTTCGCGAGCCCCTGGCGTTCGGTCAGCAACGCGCCGATCGCCGGTTCGAGCATGTAGTTGATCCACGCGAACGCGAGTTCGCGACGCTCCGCACCGCGTGTGACGGCCCAGCAGTCGAGCCACGCGAGCGCGCCCTCGTCCGGAATCACGTAGCCGACATCCACGCCGGCGCGACGCAGCAGTTCGACCTGCTGCGTACCGTAGTTGCCGAACATCAATGCCGCGTGATGCTGGACGAACAGCGCGGTCGCCTCTTCGGGAAGCGTGTAATACGTAAGCAGATTGCGACGCAGGTCGATGAGCTTGTGCGCGACGGTCAGCGTCTGCGCGTGCGACAGGCGGAACGGATCGGGATAGCCGAGCGCGAGCGCGGTGAACGAGAAGTTGTGCTGCGCGCTGTTGAAGTCGAGCACCCTGCCGCGGTAGCGGGGATTCCACAATTCAAGCATCGAGCGCGGCGTGTCCGCTACCTGCTTGCGATCGTAGATGAGGCCCATCGACGAATACGTGAACGGAATCCCGTACGTCAGGCCGTCGTACACGAGGCCGCCGATCGCCGCGACATGCCGGAAATTAGGCAGTTGCCGCCGGCGGTTCGGGATACGCGACAGGTCGATCGGCGCGAGCAGGCCTTCACGCGCATAACGCTGGATCTCCGCCGTGTTGGCCGCGAGCACGTCGTACGGCGGCGGAGACGCACTGTGCAGATGCGTCCAGAGCGCCTCGTCGGAATCGACGAACGTGACTTCCACATGCACATGAAATTGCGTCTCGAATGCATCGACCACATCCTGGTCCGCATAGCCGGGCCACGCGAGCACACGCAGTATGCTGTCGGCGGCCATGCCGGCCGACGCCGCGGACGCTGCCAGCGCCGGCACGCAGAACGCGCCCAGCGCCACGACGACGAACAGCCGACGCAAGACACGGCGCACACGCCGACGCGCGCCGATTCCTCTGATCGATGGCTCCCCGTCCTTATTCCCCGGCTGCATTCGACTGTCCTTTTTCGAGCCGATGCGAGATCGTGAAACGAGACCATAAAACGCTCGCGGACGCAATTGGCACAAGTCGCACGAACGCACGCGTCCGGGCGACGGCCGCCGGTTGCGCGCATCGAATCGTCAGATGAAAGCCTGCGCCGCGCGGCCGTGCCGCGAATGCATTCCGCGTGACCGGCAACGCATGCGGTCATGCCCGCATGCCGAGGCCCCCGTCGATGCTCCGCGGCACGTTCAGCGGATTGCCGTCACGCAGCGCGTCGGGCAACAACCCGTCGGGAACGTCCTGGTAGCAGACAGGCCGCAGGAAACGGCCGATCGCGGCGCTGCCGACCGACGTGGAGCGGCCGTCCGACGTCGCCGGATACGGCCCGCCGTGCACCATCGCATGCGCGACTTCGACGCCCGTACCGAAGCCGTTCACGAGGATCCGTCCGGCGCGACGCTCGAGCAGCGGCATGAATGCGCGTGCCGCATCGCGATCGCGCTCGTCCAGATGCAGGGCTGCCGTAAGTTGCCCATCGAGCCGTTCGACGAGTGCGTGCATCGCGTCGAGACTCGGGCACCGCACGACGAGCGACGCGGGGCCGAACACCTCGTCGTGCAATTCTGCGTGTCGCGCGAAATACTCCGCCCGCGTCGCGAACAGCGCCGCGCGGCCCGCATGACGGATGTCGCCGCGCGCCGCGCCACACGCCAGCCGTTCGACGGCGGCATGGTTCGCGAGCCGCTCGACCGCCGAATCGTATGCGGCATGAATGCCCGGCGTCAGCATCGCGGCCGCGGGAAGGTCGGCCAGCGTCGCGGCGGCGGCCGCCTCGAAGCGCCGCAGCGCCGGACCGTCGATGCCCAGAATCAACCCCGGGTTCGTGCAGAACTGGCCGGTGCCGAGCGTCAGCGACGCGGCGAACGCGCGGCCGATCGCTTCCGCACGCGCGTCGAGCGCATGTGGAAACAACAGCACCGGATTCACGCTGCTCATCTCCGCGTACACGGGAATCGGCTGCGGCCGCGCGGCGGCCAGCGTCATCAGCGCGACACCGCCCGCACGCGACCCCGTGAAACCCACCGCCTGGATCCGCGGATGACGCACGAGCGCCGCGCCGACGTCGTGGCCATCGTCGAACAACAGCGAGAACGTACCGTCCGGCATCCCGCATGCGTCGACGGCCTCCCGGATCGCATGCCCCGCCAGCGCCGACGTGCCGGGATGCGCGGGATGCGCCTTCACCACCACGGGGCAGCCGGCTGCAAGCGCCGACGCGGTGTCGCCGCCCGCCACCGAAAAAGCCAGCGGGAAATTGCTCGCGCCGAACACGGCGACCGGGCCGAGCGCGACGTTCTGCAGACGCAGGTCCGCGCGCGGCGACGGCTGACGTTCCGGTTGCGCGGGGTCGATGCGCGCGCCGAGGAACGCGCCGTCCCGCACGACCTGCGCGAACATCCGCAGTTGCGCGACCGTGCGGGCGCGCTCGCCTTCGATCCGCGCGCGCGGCAAGCCGCTTTCCGCAACACAGCGCGCGATCAGCGTGTCGCCGAGCGCCAACAAACGATCGGCGATGGTGTCGAGAAAGGTTGCGCGCGCATCGAGCGTGCGGTTGCGATAGTCGTCGAACGCTTGTGCCGCCAGCGTGCACGCCGCGTCGACGTCCTGCGCCGACGCACGGCCGAACACGGGATCGAGTGCGGCGCCGCTGGCCGGATCGATCGCCTGGAACCCGGCCGCGCCGACAACGTCGTGCCGGCCGATCAGGGAAGCGCAGGAAATATGCATGAATCGTCCTCGGTGAATCGTTGAATCGATAAGGCATGCCGCCCCGGCATGCCGGCCGTCGGGCAGCATCGGCATACGCGGCAGCCTCAACGGCCCCAGCGCAGCACGAGCGGGTCGAGCGGTCGTGCGATCCGCAACAGGCTTTCGCGCGTGGCCGGATGCATCGCCGGCAGCGGATGACGCACGGCGTCCGACGCGATCACGCCGCCGGCCTTCATCAGCGCCTTCGCGGTCGCGATGCCGCCCTGCCGGTTCTCGTGATTGATCAACGGCAGCCAGCGCTGGTACCGCCGCTCCGCTTCGGCGGCGTCGCCGGCCCCCCATGCGTCGAGGATCGCGCGAATGCCGTCCGGGTAGGCGCCGCCCGTCATCGCCCCCGTCGCACCGGCCTCCAGATCGGCCATCAGCGTGATCGCCTCTTCGCCGTCCCAGGGCCCCACGATCGCGTCGCCGCCGAGCGCGATCAGTTCGCGCAGCTTCGCGGCCGCCTGCGGCACCTCGATCTTGAAGTACGACACGTTCGGAATCTCGATGGCCATCCGCGCGAGCAGCGCGGCGGACAAGTGCGTGCCGCTCGCCGGTGCGTCCTGGATCATGATCGGGATGTCGATCGCATCGGACACGGTGCGGAAGAACTCGACGATCGCCGTCTCGCTCGCGCGGAACGTCGCACCGTGATAGGGCGGCATCACCATCACCATCGCGGCCCCGGCGTCCTGCGCGCGACGGCTGCGCTGCGCGCAGACGGTCGTGCCGAAATGCGACGTCGTGACGATCATGGGCACCCGGCCCGCCACGTGCTCCAGCACGCAGTGCATCACCGCGTCGCGCTCGTCGTCGGCCAGCGAGAACTGCTCGGAGAAATTCGCGAGCACGCACAGGCCGTCCGAGCCCGCGTCGATCATGAAATCGACGCAGCGGCGCTGCCCGTCGAGGTCGAGGCGGCCGTCGTCCGCGAAGATCGTCGGGACGACCGGAAACACGCCGCGATAGCCGGCGGCTGAAAGACTCGATTGCATGGGTGAAACTCCTTGCTGCGAAAGGTGAGGTCAGGTAATGGCGCCGATCTGCCAGGGTACGAACTCGTTCTGTCCGTAGCCGTGCAGTTCGCTGCGCGTCGGGCGGCCCGAGGCCGCATCGAGCATCATCCGGAACAGCGTCGCGCCGAGCGCATCGATGCGCACGCCGCCGTCGAGCACGTCGCCGCAGTTCAGGTCGATGTCGTCGGCCTGCCTGCGCCACAGCGCGCTGTTGGTCGCGAGCTTCAGCGACGGCGTCGGCGCGCACCCGTACGCGGAGCCCCGCCCCGTCGTGAAGCAGATCAGGTTCGCGCCGCCCGCGACCTGGCCGGTCGCGGAGATCGGGTCGTAGCCGGGCGTGTCCATGAACACGAGCCCGTTCGCGCGCACCGGCATCGCATACTCGTAGACTTCGACGAGATTCGTGCTGCCGGCCTTCGCGATGCCGCCGAGCGATTTCTCCAGCACGGTCGTGAGCCCGCCCGCCTTGTTGCCGGCCGACGGATTGTTGTTCATCGATGCGTGATGGCGCGCGCAGTAGTCCTCCCACCAGCGGATGCGCGCGACGAGCTTCTCGCCCACGTCGCGCGACACCGCGCGGCGCGTGAGCAGATGCTCGGCGCCGTAGATCTCCGGCGTCTCGGACAGGATCGCCGTGCCCCCGTGCCGCACCAGCAGGTCGACCGCCGCGCCGAGCACCGGATTCGCGGTAATGCCCGAATAGCCGTCGGAGCCGCCGCACTGCAGACCGACCGTCAGGTGGCTCGCGCTTACCGGCTCGCGCCGCACCTCGTTCGCGGCGGCGAGCATCGACTCGACGAGCGCGATGCCCTTCTCGATCGTCTTGCGGGTGCCGCCGCTGTCCTGGATCGTGAAGGTGCGCAACCGCGCGTGTTCGGCCAGCCCCTGCGTCTCGAGCAGGCGCGGGATCTGGTTGGTTTCGCAACCGAGACCGATCATGAGCACCGCCGCGAAATTCGGGTGGCACGCATAGCCGCCGAGCGTGCGCTGCAGGATCGCGAGCGCCTCGCCGTCCGGGTCGACCGCGCAGCCGACGCCATGCGTCAGCGCGACGACGCCGTCGACGTTCGGATACGCCGCGAGCGCCTCCGGATGGATGTCCCGGCGGAAATGATCGGCGATCGCGCGCGCCACTGTCGCCGAGCAATTCACGGAAGTCAGGATGCCGATGTAATTTCGCGTCCCGACGCGACCGTCCTCGCGCACGATGCCGTCGAAGGTCGCACGCTGCGCGTCCGGCACGAAATCGGTTGCACACGCACCCGCGCCGAACGCATAGTCCCGCGCGAACTCGCCCATGTCGAGGTTGTGCGTATGAACGTGCTGGCCGGGCCGGATCGACTGGCTCGCGAAGCCGATGATCTGGCCGTAGCGATGCACGGGTGCGCCGGCCGCGATCGCGCGCGTCG
>NZ_JAGIXF010000159.1:0-7492 GCF_021483755.1 Burkholderia sp. WTPI3
AAAGGCCGGCCCACGCGGGACCGGCCTTCGGGTATCCGTCGAAACGGCGCGGCGCTTAAACCTGCGCGCCCGCGTTCGGATCGTCCGGATCGTGAGCGGCCTTCTTTTCCTTCAGCAGGTCTTCGCGCTTGATGCCGAGCCACATCGCGAGCGAGCCCGCGACGAACACCGACGAGTAGATACCGAACATGATGCCGACCGTCAGCGCGAGCGCGAAGTAGTGCAGCGTCGGGCCGCCGAAGAAGAACATCGACAGCACCATCATTTCCGTCGACGTGTGCGTGATGATCGTACGCGACATCGTGGTCGTGATCGCGTGGTTGATCACTTCCTGCACGTTCATCTTGCGTTCGCGGCGGAACGTTTCGCGGATCCGGTCGAAGATGACGACCGACTCGTTGACCGAGTAGCCGAGCACTGCGAGCACCGCCGCGAGCACCGCCAGCGAGAACTCCCACTGGAAGAACGCGAAGAAGCCGAGAATGATCACGACGTCGTGCAGGTTGGCGATCACGCCGGCGACCGCGTACTTCCATTCGAAGCGGAACGACAGGTAGATGACGATGCCGATCACGACGCACGCGAGCGCGAGCAGGCCGTCGGTCGCGAGCTCCCGGCCGACCTGCGGGCCGACGAACTCGACGCGCTGCAGCGTGACGTCCGGACTCTGCGCCTTCAGCGCGCTCATCACCTGGTCGCTCTGCTGCGCGGACGTGAGGCCCTGCTTCAGCTGCAGGCGGATCAGCACGTTGCGCGACGTGCCGAAGCTCTGCACCTGCGCGTCGGCGTAGCCGAGCTTGCCGAGCGTATCGCGCACGGGTTCGAGCTGCGCGGCCTGCGGGTACTGCACCTCGATCACCGTACCGCCGGTGAATTCGACGGACAGGTGCAGCCCGCGGTGGAACAGGAAGAACACGGCGGCGAGGAACGTGACCAGCGAGATCACGTTGAACACCAGCGCGTGCCGCATGAACGGAATGTCTTTACGGATGCGGAAAAATTCCATGGCTTCTTCTCCGGGGCCTTATTGGGTCGAGCCCGGTTTCTTCGGCGACACGCCGTGCTGCGCGCGATTGCGCAGCTGCGGCTTGCCGGCGCGCGGTGCGTTGCCCTTCGCGGGAGCGGCGAGCCTCGCGGCGCGTGCCGTGTCGGTCGATTCGTCCGCCGCGGCGAACGACGCGCCGGCAGCGGCGCCTTCCGGCTTCCACACCTGGCCGATCGCGAGCGACTTCAGCTTCTTGCGGCCGCCGTACCAGAGGTTGATGATCCCGCGCGAGAAGAACACCGCGGAGAACA
Source organism: Burkholderia sp. WTPI3 (assembly GCF_021483755.1). NCBI lineage: Bacteria > Pseudomonadati > Pseudomonadota > Betaproteobacteria > Burkholderiales > Burkholderiaceae > Burkholderia > Burkholderia sp. WTPI3. The sequence continues at coordinate 1,297 of NZ_JAGIXF010000159.1, forward strand.
TCGACGTCAGGATGCCGAGGCAGTGCACGATCGCGAACGCGCGAACCGGGCCCGAGCCGAACGCGAGCAGCGCGAGGCCGGCGATCAGCGTCGTGACGTTCGAGTCGAGAATCGTCGCCCATGCATGCGCGTAGCCGGCCTGGATCGCGAGCTGCGGCGGCTGGCCCGCGCGCAGTTCTTCACGCACGCGTTCGTTGATCAGCACGTTCGAGTCGATCGCCATACCGAGCGCGAGCGCGATTGCGGCGATACCCGGCAGCGTCAGCGTCGCCTGCATCAGCGACAGCACCGCGACGAGCAGCAGCAGGTTCACCGACAGGCCGATCACCGACACCACGCCGAACAGCATGTAGTACGCGATCATGAACACGGCAATAGCGCAGAAGCCCCAGATCACCGAGTGGACGCCCATCTTGATGTTGTCCGCGCCGAGGCTCGGGCCGATCGTGCGTTCCTCGATGATCTCCATCGGGGCGGCGAGCGAACCGGCGCGCAGCAGCAGCGCGAGGTCGGCGGCGGCCTGCGGCGTCGGCTGGCCCGTGATCTGGAAGCGGTCGCCGAGTTCCGACTGGATCGTCGCGACCGTCAGCACTTCGCCCTTGCCCTTCTCGAACAGCACCATCGCCATCGGCTTGCCGATGTTGTCGCGCGACACCGAGCGCACGGCGCGGCCACCGGCCGAGTCGAGGCGGATGTTGACCGACGGACGCTGGTGTTCGTCGAAGCCGGCCGACGCGTCGATAATGCGGTCGCCGGTGAAGATCACGTCCTTCTTCAGCAGCACGGGCACCTGGTTGCCCTGCGTGAACAGTTCGTCGCCCGGCGGCACCGGGTCGTTCGGGTTCGGGTGCGTGTTGAGCGGGTCGGCGAGACGCGCTTCGAGCGTTGCGGTGCGGCCGATGATGTCCTTCGCCTTCGCGGTGTCCTGCACGCCCGGCAGTTCGACGACGATGCGGTCGCTGCCTTGCTGCTGCAGGATCGGCTCGGACACGCCGAGTTCGTTCACGCGGTTGTGGAGCGTCGTCAGGTTCTGCTTGAGCGCGGCGTCCTCGACGGCCTTCTGCACGGCCGGCGTGAACGTGCCGACGACTTGCGTGCCGCCGCCGCCGGGCTGCGTCGCCCATTGCAGTTCGGTGACCGATGCGGCGAGCACCTTGCGGGCGTCGTCCGCCGTTTGCTGGTCGCTGAAGTTGACGACGACGGACTGGTCGACGCGGCTCACGCCGCCGTCGCGGATGTTCTTGTCACGCAGCAGCGTGCGGGCGTCGGACGCGTCGGAGTCGAGCTTCTTCGTGAGCGCGCCCGTCATGTCGACCTGGAGCAGGAAGTGCACACCGCCGCGCAGGTCGAGGCCGAGATACATCGGCAGCGCGTGCAGTGCGGTCAGCCAGCGCGGCGACGCGCTCTGCAGGTTCAGTGCGACGACGTACTGCGGATCGTTCGGGTCGGCGTTCAGCGACTTCTGCAGCAGATCCTTGACGCGCATCTGCGTATCGGTGTCCTTCACGCGCACGCGGATGTTCGCGTTGGACGCGGTGTTCTCGAAGGTGACGTCGTCTGGCTTGATCTGCGCGGAGGCGAGCGCGGATTCGACCTGGGTCAGCGTGGTCGAGTCGAGCTTGACCGTGGCCTTGCCGCTCGACACCTGCACCGCCGGCGCTTCGCCGAAGAAATTGGGCAATGTGTACAGAAGGCCGATGGCGAGCGCCACGACCATCACGACATATTTCCAGAGTGGATAACGATTCATGAGGGGGCCGAACGGGTGGTTGGCGTGAAAGCGTCGCGTCCGGCGCCGCGGCGGCCCGCTCTCTCAGGCAGGCACGGCGCGGGGAGCCGGACGCTCGGTGAAAGCCTTACAGCGACTTGATCGTGCCCTTCGGCAGAATGGTCGTGACAGCAGCCTTCTGCACGGTGATTTCGGTGCCTTCGGCGATTTCGACGCCGATGTAGCCTTCGCTGACCTTCGTCACCTTGCCGACGAGGCCGCCGCTCGTGACGACTTCGTCGCCCTTCGCCATGGCCGCGAGCATGTTGCGGTGTTCCTTCTGGCGCTTCATCTGCGGGCGGATCATGATGAAATACAGCACCGCGAACATCAGGATGAGCGGCAGGAAGCTCATCAGGCTCGATTCGGCGCCACCGGCACCTTGCGCGAAGGCATTGGAAATGAACGGCACGTTGGTCTCTCCGTAGGGGAAGATCGAAAAATAAGCCGGTTATTCTACCACCGGCCCCATGTGCAAACGGCGTGGCAAATGCGCTTTCGGATCAAGCTGTTAAAGCGCGAACCGGCACCGTCGCGACGCGTTTGGAAAGGCGATTGTAATATTCGGCGGTCGTGACCGGCACGTGGAACGCATTATTTAGTACGCGTCCTATGTGGCGGACCGCCGCGCGAGCCGCGGGCAGCGGGCCCGTCAGTCGACCCCTCTCGCGCGATCCTCCGCGAAGCGCTGGCGGAACGCGTCGAACGTGTGGGTTTCGATCGCGTCGCGCATTTCGCTCATCAGCTGCAGGTAGTAGTGCAGGTTGTGGATCGTGTTCAGCTGCGCGCCGAGGATTTCGCCGACGCGGTGCAGGTGGTGCAGGTAGCCGCGCGAGAAGTTCCGGCACGTGTAGCACGTGCAGGTGGAATCGAGCGGCTTCAGCGAGTTCTTGTGCGTCGCGTTGCGGATCTTCACGTCGCCGAAGCGCGTGAAGAGCCAGCCGTTGCGCGCATTGCGGGTCGGCATCACGCAGTCGAACATGTCGACGCCGTTCGCGACGCCCTCGACCAGATCCTCCGGCGTGCCGACGCCCATCAGGTAGTGCGGCTTGTTGGCCGGCAGCTTCGGGCCGACGTGCCGCAGCACGCGCATCATGTCTTCCTTCGGCTCGCCGACCGACAGCCCGCCGATCGCGAGGCCATGGAAGCCGAGTTCCGACAGGCCCGCGAGCGATTCGTCGCGCAGGTCCTCGAACATCCCGCCCTGGACGATCCCGAACAGCGCGTTCGGGTTGCCGAGCCGGTCGAACTCGTCGAGCGAGCGCTTCGCCCAGCGCAGCGACATGCGCATCGAGTCGGCCGCTTCCTTGTGCGTCGTCGGCACGCCGTTGGTGGCGTACGGCGTGCATTCGTCGAACTGCATCACGATGTCGGAGTTCAGCACCTTCTGGATCTGCATCGACACTTCCGGCGACAGGAACAGCTTGTCTCCGTTGATCGGCGACGCGAACGTGACGCCGTCCTCGGTGATCTTGCGCAGGTCGCCGAGCGAGAACACCTGGAAGCCGCCCGAGTCGGTCAGGATCGGCTTGTTCCAGCCCATGAAGCCGTGCAGCCCGCCGTGCGCATCGATCGTGTCGAGGCCGGGGCGCAGCCACAGGTGGAACGTGTTGCCGAGGATGATCTGGGCCTTGATCTCGTGCAACTCGCGCGGCTGGATCGCCTTCACGGTGCCATACGTGCCGACCGGCATGAAGATCGGCGTTTCGACCACGCCGTGGTTGAGCTTCACGCGGCCGCGGCGCGCATGGCCGTCGGTCGTCAGCAGTTCGAATTCGAGCCCGTTGGCGGGGCGGTCCTGCACGGGAGCGTGCGTATCGTGGGATGAACCTTCGGTCATCGCGTCATTCTCCTTGCTACCGGAAATGCTTTGCATGGGACCGGAGTATGCGCTAAAGCGCTGACTCCGGATCGACAAGTCCGGCGCATGTTGGAAGCGCCGCCGGCAAGCCGGCGGCGGGGAAAAGCGGATGCGCGCCATCGTAGCGCGCAGCGGGAAAACGGGTGTCGCGGCACGATGGCGGACGCGCGTGCGCGGGCCCTCGTGCCTGCCGCGCTTACGCGCCCGGCGCTTCCGGCGTGTCGCGTCGCGTGAGCAGCATCGCGTCGCCGTAGCTGAAGAAGCGGTAGCGCGCGTCGATCGCGTGCCGGTACGCGGCGCGGATCGTCTCGACGCCCGCGAACGCGGACACCAGCATCAGCAGCGTCGACTTCGGCAGGTGGAAGTTCGTGACGAGCCGGTCGACCACACGGAAACGGTAGCCGGGCGTGATGAAGATGTCGGTCTCGGCCTGTGTCGCCGCGAGCGGGCGGCCCGCTTCGTCGGCGCTGCGCGCCGCGGCTTCGAGCGCGCGCATCGACGTCGTGCCGACCGCGATCACGTTGCCGCCGCGCGCGCGGGTCGCGGCGATCTTGTCGACGAGCGATTGCGGCAGGTCGTACCACTCGCTGTGCATCTTGTGCTCGGCGATGTTCTCGACGCGCACCGGCTGGAACGTGCCGGCGCCCACGTGCAGCGTGAGCGTCGCGCGCTCGACGCCCATCGCGTCGAGCTTCTCCAGCAGCGGCTGGTCGAAATGGAGCCCGGCCGTGGGCGCGGCGACCGCGCCCGGGTTGCTCGCATAGACTGTCTGGTAGCGTGTCTCGTCGTTCGCGTCGGGGTCGTGCTCGATGTACGGCGGCAGCGGCAGGCGGCCGTACTGCTCGATCAGCGTGAGGCACGGCTCGGGGAAGTGCAGCGTGAAGAACGGCTCGACGCGCTCGCCGACCGTCACGTCGAACGCATCGGCGAGGCGCAGCGTCGTGCCGGCGCCGGGCGACTTGCTCGCGCGGATTTGCGCGAGCGCCGTGTGCGTGCCGGTCACGCGCTCGATCAGCACCTCGATCTTGCCGCCGCTGGCCTTCTGGCCGAAGAAGCGGGCCTTCAGCACCTTGGTATCGTTGAAGACGAGCAGGTCGCCGGGCGAGATGCACGACGGCAGCTCGGCGAAACGGCGGTCGACGAGGCGCGCGGGCTCGACGGTGCGATCCACCTCGAGCAGGCGGCTCGCGGTGCGATCGGGCAGCGCGGTTTGCGCAATCAGCTCGGGCGGCAGATTGAAATCGAAATCGGAAAGCGTGAACATGCGGGCTGGTTCGAAACGGCCGGCGGGCGCCGCCGACAGGGCGGAAACGCATAAATGGGGCGCGCGAGCCGCTATGATGGCGGGATGCGCGGCCTGGCCGGCGTCGTTCGTTCGGACGACGTGAAAGCCGCTATTGTACTTGTCTTGCGAAGCCCCCAGACGATCCGATGCCTGTGTCACCACGACGTTCCACCGCCGCCGTTGCAGATTCCGCCGATCCGTTCGACGCGGAGGATGCCGCGCTACCCGCGCGAGGCGCGGGGGAGCGCGGTTCCGTGGAGCGCGCGGAGCCGCGCAGTGCCGCACCGCGTCGCGCCGGCCCGAAGCGCGGTGCCGACGGGCGGCTCGCACAGCCGGCGGCCGTCGCGCCCGACGTCGAACCGGGCACGGGCGGCGACGAAGCGGACGCGTCCGGCGCATCCGGCACGAAACGCAAGAAGAAGCCGGCTGCCGACAAACCGGTGAAGACCGTCGACAAGCTCGCGAAGCTGGGCCTCACGCGCTCGATCGATCTCGTACTGCATCTGCCGATGCGTTACGAGGACGAAACCACGCTCACGCCGATCGGCGAACTGCTGCCCGGCGGCATCGCGCAGACCGAAGGCGTCGTGTTCGACAACGAGGTCGCGTACCGGCCGCGCCGCCAGCTCGTCGTGAAGATCCAGGATGACGACGGTGAGCATCTCGTGCTGCGGTTCCTGAATTTCTACGGCTCGCAGGTCAAGCAGATGGCCGTCGGCCAGCGGCTGCGCGTGCGCGGCGACGTGCGCGGCGGCTTCTTCGGGATGGAGATGGTGCATCCGGCGGTGCGCGTGGTCGAGGCCGACGCGCCGTTGCCGCAGGTGCTTACGCCGGTCTATCCGAGCACGGCGGGCGTGTCGCAGGCGTATCTGCGCAAGGCGATCGAGAATGCGGTCGAGCGTACGCCGCTGCCCGAGCTGCTGCCGCCGGAGATCGTGCGCGACTACCTGAAGCCGCTCGGCGTGCCGTCCCTCGAGCAGGCCGTGCGGATCCTGCATCACCCCGGCGTCGATTCGGACGAAGCCGCACTGATGGACGGCTCGCACCCGGCGTGGACGCGCATCAAGTTCGAGGAGCTGCTCGCGCAGCAGTTGTCGCTCAAGCGCGCCCACGAGGAGCGCCGCACGCGCGCCGCGCCCGCGATGCCGCGCCGCACCGCGAGCGACGCCGACGCGCTCACCACGCGCCTCTACGCGGCGCTGCCGTTCACGCTGACGGGCGCGCAGGCGCGCGTCGTCGACGAGATCGCGCACGACCTCACGCTCGCGCACCCGATGCAGCG